>CAYUEH010000213.1:0-8523 GCA_964442465.1 uncultured Laspinema sp.
GGGTTCGGTTTATGGCAGATGTGAAAATTTCTGCCGAGCAAGCGAAAATAGATTTGAGCACCAGAGAGACCGCAAAAATTATGCCTTCTACACATCTCTTAGACGAACTGGGAATGACAATTCCCATTGAGGTGGAAATCACTCGTCTGGAGTTGGAAGAGATGATTTTACCATTGGTGGAACGAACGATCACAATTTGCCAGGATACTCTGAAATATTCCGAATATCCTGCCGATCAAGTTGATATTGTTTTGCTGGTCGGGGGTTCTTCACAAATTCCTTTAGTCCAACGCAAAGTCCGCGAAGCATTTGGTGCAGATAAGGTGGTGCTTCATCCCCGCCCGATGTATGCGGTTGCAGAAGGAGCGGCCATTGTAGCCGCAGGCTTGGCCGAGAAAGTCTCTACCGTTTCCCGCGATTACTTTATCGAATTGGTGGATGAGCCGCGATATAAACTGATCGAACAAGGGGATATTCTGCCGGTCAATGATAGATTGCATACATTTCGCACTGAAGCAGATGGACAACGATTAATTCACTTTAAATTTTCCAGTCCCGATCGCGTCAGTGAAGATCTCGATCGCCTCAACCGGGATGAACGCATTGGGGAGATGTGGTTAGCACTGGACCAACCCTATCCCCGGGGTACGGAAGTGGCGGTTACGGTAGAATTGGATGAAAAAAATAGTTCTCTGCAAATTACAGCAGCTCTGAAAAATAACCCTGCCGTTCGAGTCAGTTGTTCGTTTTCGCGGGGTGGCGTAGATGAAGAAATTGCCCGGGAAGTGGAGCGCACGATCGCTGAATTGAATAAAGCGGGTAACTTGACAGAAAAAGGCGTACAAACGGCTTATGAAATTGCCGGAGCCTCGATTTCTGCGGCGAATCAAATCCGAGGTCAGGATAATAAACCCCAAGCCGATCGCGTGGCAGTTGCCAAAACTAAACTTCAGGAATTGAAAACATTCGCCTCCGAAGATCGAGATATTGCTCGGCTCTTTGTGCGGGAATTTGAGTTCATCACCGAACATTGCGGATTTATGCTTCCCGATGCTCAGAAACAGCGGATTGAAAGTCTTACTCGCCAACTTCAGGAGGCGATCGCCACTCAAAATCTATCGGCGATGCAAAAACTCACCGAAGATGCGGAACGGGAAGCGCAAAATCTGCCGGATGAAATCAGGATGCTCTTAGTTGCTAAAGATGCGATCGCCAAAGCGCATTCTATCGATCCTACTCGCGCCAATGTGATGGCAGATAAATTTTCTCGCCTGCTTCATGCAATGGAAAATGGGAACGGATATGAAGCCGATCGCCTCTGGAATGAACTCGTTCCAGATATCCGCGAGTATGGCGATCGCCAAGTTTCTACAGGAAGCATTGCTACGGGAATCACACGATGAAAACTTATCTGACTTGTCCCGTATGCGATCGGCCAAAAATAGAAGGCGACATTTGTCCCAACTGCGAAACCGATCTGTCTCTGATTCGCAAACTCACGGAACTGCCTTCCGCGCCTGTTGCTACACCCGTACCCCCAAAATCACCGGCGATCGCATCTTGGGTTCCGATTGGTGTAGCCATTCTCATCCTGTTATTAGGAATCGGTTTAGGTGCAGCGGGAAATTCATTTTACGTTCAGCAACAAAACGCCGCAGTTGCCACGATTTCTCCTCCGATAGAAACCAGCGCACAGTCCGCAGAAATTGCCGAGCCCCTATCTGTTATAAAAAATTCCCCGACCTGTAGCGGCTTTTATTACACAGTAAGACGCGGCGATTATTTATCTGCGATTGCTAAACAGTTCTATGGAGACGGAAATTTATGGCCGCAAATTATTAGCGCCAATCCCCAACTCCAAGGTAGAGAAAATTCCTTGGAAATCGGTGAGCGGTTTATGGTGCCCAACTTGGAGGAAAACTGCCCATGATGCGCGATTTAGTCAATGGTGTGAGCCACTTGTTGTTAGGAGTGAGAGTGGTTGACCTCTCCGAAAAAAAATCTCAATCCAAAATTCTCTTTCAAAAGGCTGAAAGACTCGCTCAATACAAGCAACTTCGGGATGCCATTATAACCGCAGAAAAAATTATGGTTCTCTGGTATCCCTGCCATTCAATTTCTGAGCAAATCGGTCATAAAATTTGGGTCGGAAGTTTTTTGGAAGAAGTAAAATACAAATTAAATGGGTGGAATCAACGGCTAGATGAAGCCGAAAATTTGACCGCTTCTGCCAATTATATTTTGGAGAAAGAAACCGTAAAGTTACCTAGTTCTAAAGCCTTGAATGCCGCCCTTAAACTTTACCAAGAGTCTTATTTCAAGCATGAAGAGGCTCAGGTCAAACTGGCTATAGAACGATGCCAACATCTTCTCCGGTGGAGGGAGAAATACGAATTACTGGTTTCCGAAGCTGAAAAACTTGCGAAACAACGTTCTGTTAAGCAGGCGATCGCTCGGTATCAAAAGGCGCAACAACTGTTTGCGACGGATCAGGTTGAAGCCGCGATCACCCAACTGTCTACCCAAGTTCATCAAGAAAGAACGTTTGAGGCCACCTTGCGTCAAGCGGAACGCTTATCCGGTGAAGGAAAATTTCACGAAGCAATCGCTCTACTCGACCCTGCACTGGCTCAATTTGAACGTGCTGATGGCCGCAATTTGTTATCAGAATTACAAAAAGCCGTTCTAGGAATCGAACATTTTGAAGCCGGGTATAATTTTGAACAAAGTGGAGACTTTGTTCGAGCATTTTCCAATTATCAATCAGCCCAAACTTGGTTGCCTCATATCTTAGACTGTACCATCCGCAAAGCATCTGTTGCCGTTAAACTCCAGCAATGGGATGAGGCCATTTTCATTTTAGATAAAATGGGTGGAGATTCAGCGGCTTATATTCGGGGGTTTGCTCATGCGAAAAAAGGCAATTGGCAGCAAGCTAATCGCGAATGGCAGTCAATTTCTGATTTAAGGATTCACGAACAGCGCCAGCTTTTGGGTATTTTGGTAGAGCGCGATCGCTTGGTTGCTTTACAGCAAATCGAGAAATCAGTTGATGCAGAAAATTTAGGACTCGCTCACGTTCTGAGTTCTGAATTTATGAAGAAATTTGGACAACATGAACTGGTGTTAACCAATCTGGAAAATCACATTCAACCTCGTTTAGAGACGGCATTTTGGCAGGAGCAAAGTTCGCAGAAGATAGCAGATTTTGCGGAGAAAAAGTGGAGAGACCGGCTTGATATTGCTTCCCTCCACAACTGGGCGATCGCCGCTTATTACCATGCCAAAGTAGACCCGAACAAACTGGCGGACTGTATTATATCCTGGTCAACAGCGATCGCCAATCTGCACCTAGACCCTTCCCTAAAAAATCTACCTTGGTTGGAAAATTCAGGGGTGGACCTCCAAGCAGTCAGGTCAGATATCCATAAAAAGCTAGAAGATGCGATTGAGTCCATCAAAGATAAAAACCCGAATGATTATCTGCGCTTTCGCGATCTCTATCGTCGGGAAATGGTGGCGCTGCGTCTGATGGGAACTCCGCCAAAATCGGGCGCGAAACAGAATAATTTGTTCTTGACGCCGGGTTGCTGGATGCGCTGTTTGAGTTCGCTATCCACTCTAAGATTAACCGACAAGATTTTACAGGCACTTTACACCAAGTGGGGGTTAGCGGTAGCGGCTTGTATTGAAGGGGATACCGCTCGTGCAATTCAACTCAAACCGGCGATCGGATCGGTGGTTGAAGGTGAGCAGTTTGCCCAACAATTGGTATCTTACCATGAAGGCTGCTATCACCTTCAGCAAAAACAATGGCGTAATGCTATCTCGCCGCTCAAGCAAGCTCGTCAAGAAATTAAAGCCAATCCAGAATGGCGTAAAGAAATAGACCGACTCTGCCAACAGCAGCGTCTGGCTATTTCTGAGTTTAATGACCATTTATATTTTGCCCAATCTTGGTATGATATCTTAGACAGCCAATCCGCCAGGAGCTATCTGGCTGAATATAAAGCCGAACAAATCCGAGAACAATTGGTGGCCAAAACAATTCAGGAAGATACCGCCTTGGTAGAGTTGCAGAGAATTAAGCAGATTGACTTCACAAATCCGGTAGTTCTTGACCTCATAGAGCGGATTGAAATCACCCAAGATGCTCGAAAAGTCGAGGAACTGATGAAGGCTAATAAATTAGAGCAAGCCGTTCAAGAAGCCAAGCGATCGCGCCATCAGCAAGTTCGTAACAATCTGACGCAATTTTTCCTAAAAGTATTTATTGAAGGCTTCCAAAAGAGTGAGTTGGGGTTTGCAGACATTGCTAAAATTGGAGAATTGGCTCATGAACTTTCTCCAGAAGACACCAATGTTGAAGAACTTTATAAGGTAAGTCTTGAATTCAAAAAAGTTCATAATTTAATGCAATGCGATCAGTTTCCTGAAGCGGTGAGTTATGCTTCCGATTACGGATGCGAAACGCTTAAAACTTATATGGCTGAATTTTTTATTCTTCTTTTAATAAAAGGACTGGAAAATCAGCAAATTCCTGTAGAAGTCGCTCGGAGATTTGCCGGATGGGCTTATGTACTTCGCCCGAATAAACTTGAATATCAGCGCCTCTACCGCGATTTAGGAATTATTCGTAACTTTTAGGAGGTTATCAATGGACAAAAACCCTAGTTCTGTCAATCCTTACGATATTCTCGGTGTTTCCCCGGCGGCATCAAAAGCGGAAATTACCAAAGCCGTTGCGATCGCCATGAAGCGCAAAGAATATCCCCTTCAGGCGATCGCAGAAGCCCAAAAGACTCTAATTGACTCGAAAAAGCGAATTATTGCCGATTATTTACGCCCCATTTTGTTGCCGATTCAACGGTTCAAGCGCCAAGATTTTTCAGGACTAGCGCTTCGTCCCCCCGAACTCACCTTTCTAACCAGCTTTGAAACAAAAAATACAGAAATTAAAACCCAAGTTGCCAACTCTATTAGAATTCTAAACGCTATCGATGAAGACGAATGGCGATTGCCGCTTGACGCAGAAATTGTCGTTTCAGAAGCCTCTGAACAATTGCCGTCTCAACCGGAATTATCCGTCAATTTTATTTTATCTGCATTAGCATCAAAACGTTCATTTAAGGCCATCCCTTCTCGGAAACCTGAATTAAACATAAGTCCTACCCATCTGGTTGTAGATTGCATTCGATTGTTCTTTTGGCTGTTTGTGTTTGGCATATTTCTGAGCGCTTTTACGTCAAAACCACACAGCGAACCCCAGCTACAGCCAAGACATACGTTAGAACGATTAGCACCTTTTGAATCAGCTCAAGTTACACCGATTCGCGAGATAGTGCGATCGCCTACGCCTGCGCCTGCGCCTGCACTTGAGGTGGCTCCACCGCGAGAACTCCCCCCAACTCCGCAGCGGGAACCTATCCCTAACCCTCCAGTCTCTCCAATCGCTTATTCCAATCGCTTTCCCCAAAATACCTGTGGAGATCAAGACCCGGGTGGCACCAATAACTGGTATCCTGTTTATGTAAAATATAGTGAGGAGAATTTAACCAAAATTCGCAATTTTTATTGTCGAGACGCCATCAAACAACAGCGAGAAACAGGAGAAGTCTGGATTCAAATTGGCTCATTTTTGACGCGAAAAGATGCTCTAGCCTTAGCAAATACCATGCAATCTGAGTTAGGCAGTGCCGAAGTTGGAGACTCGTCATTGTATAATTTTGAGGCCCCTTCAGTCCGGGCCAATGCAGCTAAACTTTTAAATACCCGAAGGGGTTCATTTCCTCTAAGCTCCTGTGGAGATAGCAATCCAGGCGGAACTAATACTTGGTATCGCGTCTATGTAGACTCTAGCGAATACAATTTGCAACGGATTCAACAAAATTATTGCAGAGATGCTTTTGTAAAGTATGTGGAAGAAAGTCGGACCAGTAAAATTCAGATCGGTTCCTTTATCAATCGTAATGATGCCCGAGAATTTGCCAGTTTTCTCCGAACCCAAATCGGAAGTGGAGAAGTAGGAGAACCAATGGTTTATTAAATTAAAGTACCAATTTTGTTGAGCCTTTTTCATTTGACAAAAAACCCTTTCCCAGCCAATAGACACTCAACACATAAGACCAATGACCAATGACCAATGACCAATGACCAATGACCACCAACCACCCCCAAAGGACCAACAACCAATGACCCCTGACCAACCCCTAACCCTAAATCCAGAACTTCGAGACCAACTCATCAACAAATTGGGAACCCTTCAAAAAGAACGAGTTGCACTCCAACAAGCCCTACGGGAACAGAATACACAAGAAATAGCAGCGAAGGAAGAACTATTTTTAGAACTCTTAGATGTTTTTGATGCTTTGGAATTTTTACTAGATTATATGGACCAGCAGTCTGAACTGCCTCCTCAATTTATTAAACGTTTGCCTAAATCACTCTCCATCGTCCAAAAGAAATTATTGGGTGTCCTCGATCGCCGTCAAGTTGAGCCTTTAGAACTTGAGGGAACTCAACCAAATTTCGATCTGTGCCGGGTAGTCGAACGGGAAGTGCGATCGGATTTAGATGACCAAACCATTACCAAAGTTGTCCGGCAAGGATTTCGTCATGGAGAAAAAATCCTCCGACCCATCGAAATAATTACCTCTAAGAGCGAACCCGAATCAGCCGATCTCTAGAAAATCGGGCTCATTCACCAATCAAGCGATCGCCCGTTCCCCAGTGAAGAGCGATCGCCCCTACAGACCCCACTGAAATTACCCATCTGCAACCCACTTCTTCAGAGAAAATATAGCCGAAGTTGAGATGTTATCATGATGGGTATTGGTAAACCAGTAGTCAAAGTGGAAACCATGAAAACGATTACCCTCAAAATTGCGGACGAGCGGCTCTTAAAACTAGAAGCCACTGCGACTAATATGGGAATATCTGTAGAAGAATTGCTCTTAATGGGAGTGGAAGCGGTGGTGAATCAACCGGAAGTTTCGTTTCCGAACGAGATGGCCTACGTTTTCAACAAAAACACAGAACTTTATAATCGGCTGCAATTCTGCAATTCAAATGGGTTAGAGAGAGGAAAGTTGAAAATTTTTTAAAACCCTTTTCAGCCCAATTTTAAACTGGCTACTCTCAACTGTCTCTAGATTTAGGAGACAAGTCAAAGGCTAATTGCGAGCGATAAAAACAAACATCAAACTCCATAAAAAAGTTTAACTGACCTAAAATAATAGGTGGCACATCAGATTTAGCCCACGCAAAAGCTAAACGAACAGGTGGAAAATCGCTAATCTGCCCCATAACGGCTAAACCCCTTGCTTCCACTGGTGCAAGATTACCTGCCAACGGAATGGAAAGCGTTTGTTCCTCCCAATCCGCTCCCAACGCCACACCAACATGATAAGGCAACACATTCAGACTCGCTCCCGTATCCAACAACCCAAAAACTTCCAAAACCCGATCTCGATAACTGAAAGTAATCGGTACACAGGGGAAAACATTGGCTTCTCCTGCCTTATTTCTGCGTTCTATAAAAGGAAATCGTTGAGAGTTTCGCATCTGACTTGTCCTATTACTCTGCTAACAAACTCATTAACTTTTGAGCGGCATCCCCATAATCATAAGGCGACCAAGCCCGATAAGCGGTGCTATTATCCAAGGCTCTCAAACTTTCCTCCTTGGCTAATTCTGTGGTCAGAAACTGGATGATTTCAAGTTTCTCATCATGAGATAACTTTTGCAGTTTTTCCAATAATTCAGGATGGGACATAAAATGACCTAGAATTCTGGTTTCCATTTTACCAAACTTTTATCCCAAAGTCATCATCACCCCAGTGCCAAACCAAAAATGACCCAGAACCAACGACCAACGACCCATGACATAAGACCAACAACCCATGACCCCTGACCAAACCCTAACCCTAAATCCAGAACGTCGAACGGGAAGTGCGTTCGGATTTAGATGACCAAACCATTACCAAAATTGTCCGGCAAGGATTTCGTCATGGAGAAAAAATCCATCCTCCGACCCATCGAAATAATTACCTCTAAAAGGGTGTAATACAGTCTTTAAAAAGTCGGTTTCTTTTCACTCAAATGTTTTTTTTCCTGGGAGCATCTCAATTTGAACAGTTAGCACTCATTCCCCAAGCCCTTCTCCCCAAAAGGGTTGTGGGATGAGGGATAGAGGGATTTAAGGTGAGGGCAACCTTTCAGTAGATACTCGCCTTTTCCGCCAAAAGTCCCTTGAATTTCCCCAGCTTCGATATTTAATAATCGAATGATTCCCAGGGAATATCCAATGGTTAAAATTTCTCCATCGGGAGAAAATCTTAAGGAATAAATTCCGCCAAAACATCGGTTAAAGACAGGATTTTAAAATTGGCAATTTAAAAAATTTACATATTAATTAAAGGTTAATGCCTTGTAAATTAGCTTGCCAAATGGTCAGTTGAGAAAAGTCCTAACCTTGGAGATGGGTGTCTAGCTGACAAAGGAGATGGATTAAGTTGCCGCCAA
>CAYUEH010000214.1:0-8461 GCA_964442465.1 uncultured Laspinema sp.
CGACTGAAGTCGTTACTACGAACGAAGAGAACGACTGAAGTCGTTACTACAAACTTTCTCCCCCATCTCCCCTATCCTCCCCATCTCCCCCATCTCCCCCATCCAATCAGAACCCGATCGCGAAATGTTATAATCCCCATATCCCTCGGCAGGATTCACCGGGTTTAACCCGATCGCCTTGGGTAGTTATGCCCCAGAGCAGAGGAAAACTTCAGGCGATCGGCTGACCTACCCCGCCTAATCCGGGGACTAGAATGTGAGGCGAGGGAGTGCCCCGGGTAAAATTTTCCCTTTTCAAGAATTCAGAACATAAAATGGTAACCCAGTTAATCCAGTTAGGGGAGTTTGGACGTGGGATCGGGAATCATTAACTCAAGTGGTTTGGTGCGGGCAGTATGACAGCAACCCCAGAAGCAACAAGCCCAGAACCCAATCCAGTCGCTGATGTCCCCCCCGGTACTCCGGCCCTTGATCCCCAGGAGTGCTTGTCCCTGATGCTCCCGGTCAAAAAATTATCCGCCCCGGAAATTCAACAGCTATCCCCCATCGCCCTAGCCTATCTCGGAGATGCGGTGTACGAACTGTTTATCCGCGCCTGGTATTTACGACCACCCAAACGCCAGAAGATCTATCATAATTGTGTGGTGTCGCAAGTGCGAGCAGAGACCCAAGCGCGAATGCTGCGATCGCTCGAACCGTTCCTAACCCCTCCTGAACTTGAGATTCTCAAACGCGGGCGCAATGCTGCCACGGGAGGGCCGAAACGAGTCGATGCCGCCATTTATCAACAGGCAACGAGCTTGGAAAGCCTGATGGGATATTTATACCTCACCGATCCCAACCGCTTGATCTACCTATTCACCCAATTAAATCTCGAACCCGTCGAAAGTGGTGGCTCTACTGAACTATAAAGCCAGTTCCACCCCTGACCATCACGCCGATTCCCACCCTTGAGCTTCCCCTTACGGGAAAGAGACTCAACACCACATTGGGATGAAGCCATCTACCCCCCAATCATAATTGTCATGCCTGGTAAACCTGAAAAATTGAAGCCATCCGTCCGATCCAAGGGAGAATCTTATCCAAAAAAAGCCAGTGGACAGGGATCGTCCTATCCGAAAAAAGCCAGTGGACAGGGATCGTCCTATCCAAAAAAAGCCAGTGGACAGGGATCGTCCTACCCGAAAAAGGACGGGAAAAGTCGCAAATCCTTTCCCCCGGGTTCGGCCCAATCCGCCCTCGACCCAGATACCGACCTCAAAGATATGATTTACGGTCGCCATACCGTGTTGAGTGCCTTAGAGGGAGAGCGCCAACTGCATCGGATTTGGATTACCGCTCAATTGCGGTATGATCCCCGCTTTCATACAGCGATCGCCTCCGCCAAAGCTACCGGAACCGTCATTGATGAAGTGGATTACCGTCGCCTGGATCTGCTCACCCACGGGGAAAATCACCAAGGGGTAGCCGCACAGATTTCTCCCTATAGCTATTGGGAACTCCCGGATTTAATTGCCAATGCCTTAAAGGTATCCGATCGCCCGGTTCTCCTCGTGGGTGATGGGATTAACGACCCTCACAATTTAGGGGCAATGATTCGCACGGCTGAGGCGATCGGGGCTCAGGGGCTGGTGATCCCCCAAAGACGAGCGGTTGGGATCACCTCAACGGTGATGAAAGTCGCTGCCGGTGCCTTAGAATTTTTTCCCGTTGCTCGGGTGATCAACCTCAGTCGCGCCTTGGAGGAATTAAAGGAAGCGGGATTTTGGATCTATGGCACTGCCGCCAACGCGCCTTCGGCTGTGAGCAGCATCGAATTTAGCCGACCCACGGTTTTG
The DNA here is from genome assembly GCA_964442465.1 of uncultured Laspinema sp. GTDB lineage: Bacteria > Cyanobacteriota > Cyanobacteriia > Cyanobacteriales > Laspinemataceae > Laspinema. The sequence continues at coordinate 1,839 of CAYUEH010000214.1, forward strand.
GTGGTGGGATCGGAAGGGGAAGGTTTGAATTTGTTGACACAACGTCACTGTGATGAATTAATTTCTATCCCCCTCCAAGGAAAGATCCCCAGCCTGAATGTCTCTGTAGCAACGGGCATGGCGCTTTACGAGATTTTTCGTCAGCGATGGACCCAGCGTCCGAACATGGGAAATCTGAAGAAAAATACGGTTGAAAAAATAAATCCAACGGAGTATAAAGAAATGTAAATTAACCCGTCTGCTCGAACCAACACTTAATAGCACCTCGTCGTCATACAACGGTAAATAGGGGAATGATATGAAGGAATTGAAAGAAATCTTGATTAGCTTGCTGAACCTTTTAGGCTGGGCCTGGTGGGTAGAGATTGCCACCGACAATCCTCGGTGTACTTACTACTTTGGACCATTCCTAAGTAAAACGGAAGCCGAAACCGCTAAAAACGGATATATAGAAGACCTCGAACAAGAAAGCGCTCAGGGGATCTCCTTTGCGGTCAAACGCTGTAAACCGGGCGATCTCACGGTTTATGAGGAGCCGGGGGAGATGGGTAGTCGGGGAAAATCCCCGGCATATAGCGGTTAGATTGAACTGGGAGGCTGCCTAATTATTGGGAAGACAGCTCGGAAAATGCAACCACTTGGGGATGGCGATCAATCCAGCGATCGATGTCCCCGAGGACTTGCGGCGGGATTTCCCAAGGAAACAGGTGAGCGGTATTGGGGTAGCAGATGAATTCAGAATTTTTGAGGTGATCGGCGGTTTCCCGGCTTGAATCTGCGGTAATGTGGCGGTCCGCTTCTCCCGCCATGACTAAGGTGGGACAAGTGATTTGTTCTAGGTCACTGAGTCGGTTGTAACCCGCTCTGAGGGCGTTATTGAGTGCATGACGGGCAGGTCGGCTGGTTTGAAGATAGGCAGACATCCCGCTATCGGCTAGGTATTGGTAAGCCAGGGGAGTATGTTGCTGAATCAGGTAACGAAAGAGCGATCGCCGGCCCAAGGTTTCGATATTCCATTGCCAACTGGGGACGACGCGATTAATAATCCCGGAAACCCCGGTAAATGCTAAATCTTGCCAACTAATTGGGGGATGGGAACTGCGGGGACGGGCGGCAGTAGCGACTAACATCAATCCCGTGACGCGATCGGGATGTCGCAAGGCGAGTTCCATTGCCAAAATCCCTCCCAGGGACCACCCTAAGAGTAAAAAGCGATCGACCCCGAGGCGATCGAGCAATGCTTCTATATCCCGGAGATGGTCCGTCATTTGAAAACGACCTCGGGTCCGGCTGTTCCCATACCCTCGCAAATCTGGGGCAATGGTTTGGAATCTGGGGCTCAAATGGTCTGTAAACACAGACATGGACTCCCCATGACCCGGATGGCCATGTAAACAGAGAATGGGAAAGCCCGATCCCCGGACAAGCGCACTTAAGTGATGCGGGGAATAAGTGAGGGGTGGAGTGGACACCATGTTGAATCGTTAAGGTCAGAGGTTGTCCTTTTCATCCTATCGGGATCGACTCCCTAGCGGCTAGTGATATCCCATCTGGTATGGAAAGAAAAACCCGCACCCTCAAGGGTAGAAGCTCACAGGACGGAGCCTCTCCTGCGCGGGCTAATGCATAACAACAACTTTTGACAACTGGATTGGGTAGGATATCCCCGCTGGTATTGATCGCTACAGGCCCTCGCCCTTAGAGTTGACCACTGCGGAAGAGATATTCCGAGATTTCTGAAATAAACTGACGGATGGTCGGTTCGCTATAGGCCCCATCATCAATGACGGTAATAATGTAAGTCTCGCCGAAGAGGTTCATCGCTACCGTGGTGCCGAGGACGCGAGAGGTTTGCCCAGTTTTTTCACCTAACCAGTGACCGAACCCCCCTTCTAACCCAGCAAATCCGAGTTCCTGGTCATATTGCCGTTCCAGGGAACGAATCAGAATTTCATCACCGAGATGTTCTCGGTTATAGATTTGAATCATCATCTCAGTCAGTTCATCGCTGGTGGTGGTGTTTCTGCCGATCGCCACATTCTGAGGATAAATGCGATCGCCCACAAATTTAGAATAAACCCGCGTCTGTTTAAAACCCCGTTCTTCTAACACTTGATTAATGTAATCCCACCCCAAATAATCAATAATTTGATTGGGGCCAATATTACTACTCTGACCGATGGTGGCATTTAAAAGCGTGTGGATGGGATATTTTTCACCCACCCGCAGTTCCGAGGCATCCTCCGTAAAGTTACCCCGATCGACATAAATCGGGGTATCGAACCGGAGTTTTTCCGAGGTGACTTTGTTCATTAAGGCTACGGCGATCGGGACTTTCATCAAACTGGCGGCATCTCGCGCCGGTTCATTTCCGCGCAACCGACGACAGATATTAGTCGTGAGGTGACAGATGGTGATTTTGACTTGGTTGGAGAGGCCACTGCGTTGAGCAATGGGAATTAAAAATTCCGATTGTGCCACTTCCAGACGGTAGGAAACGGCCTCTAAATTGGCTTGATATTCGGGGATTTTTGCTTGAGCGCGATCGCCATAGTCAGAATCAGCCGGAATTTGATGTAGGTTTTCCAAGGCTGTTTCCCAGAGGGATTTGAGGGTTTGTAACGTCTCAACGGAGGAATTCCCGGCCTGACCCAACTCTGATGCTTGGGCACCATAGCTGAGTGCCTCTTCCCAGTAGGGTTTGCCATTGAGTTGTTTAGCCAGATTTCGTTCTACCGTTTCCATCCGCGCCAACAGGGTATTGTATCGTTGCAACAACGGCGCAAACTCGGAAGGGTATGACCATTCATCAGGAGAGTCAGGCATCGAGTCAGCACAGTTCGGTTGAGTGCCCGAGGGATTCTCCCCTGGAATGGGGCGATCGCCAACGGTGTCAGTTCCAGAGTCCGTCTCCATTGCCGGAGGCGCACAAGTCAGGGGGGGGGCTTGCGCTTGGGGTTGGGGTATCCACCACATCCCAGCCGCCAGTAGACTCAGAGAACTTGTCAGTGCGATCGCAATCCGTTTTTTACCTCTGTGCATATTGCACACCCTACCTCACCGAATAAAAACCATTGACGTTCGTTATTTTACTGAATCCTGGACCAAAAAACCGAAAACAATTCATAGAGAAGAGTTTTACGGAATCCACCTCGCAGCACTTGTAGGAGAATAGTTGGCATCATTTCTGAGGCAAATCGATCCAACATCAATTAACATCAAATAGGCATAGACTACCAGCCAAATCCCCCGAAAATAAACCGGATAACAGCATCAGCATTCACTTCATTGCGTTGCCGTTTTACCTGGGTTTCAATTGGAGTTAAACGATTGGATTACTCTAACGTTTAGAATTTGAAAATATGCCCGAAAAAGAATGCCAAAAATTTTAACAGCATGATTTTAAAACCTCTCATAAAAGAGAATCTTTGAGGGAATGGGTGCTGGATATTATAGGGGACATTTTGCCAGAGTTCCTCTGTCTAAAGTGGAGGTTCCAGAAGGAAGGGAAACACAGGAACTGACCCAGAGAAGGTGCATTACGTGCGGATTTTGGTGTTTATAGCGGTTCGGTGGACTTATGCGGTACAGACACTTAAAGGAGTGCGTTCGCGTAGCTTGTGCGTGGTGTCCAAACATCGAGCTTCGCTCTTGACGATAGCGAAGCTCGATGCTCGCACTCCCAAAACGTACCTCATAACTGTGGGAACCGCTATAGCAGCGTTGTGGGTGGGTGGCCCCGATCAACTCTGACCTTTGGGATTTGGGATCTAAGGGGGAACAGATGCCTTCTTGACAATCTGAGGATGATGTCGCTACAAGTTCTGATTGATTTAAGTAAATTTACTCAGCATCCGCCAAATTGCTGATTTCTATTGAGTCATTTGGCTGATGTGAAAATAAAATGACCGCGTAGAGAATAAGTGGTTGGGTGATTTCACTTATTCGAGGCTGAAGTGAGAAAAGTTCAGAGGATGAGCGGTTTAGTGAGTCACCGGAGGGCTGGTGAAAAAATCGGAAAAAAAGAGGGTCAATATGGGAAGTATCTGCCAAAGAATTCACTTAAAAAAAAGGGAATCGGGAAATCGAAAAATCTATCCCTGGATGGATATTACCCAGGAAAAATCTCAAAACCCAGCCCATAGCTGGGTCCCTTTGAGGGGGAATAAAATGGATTGGGGGATTGACAAGAATGAGTCTTACCCAAGCCCTGTTAGCCATCCAGGGCAAACTAAACTCCGAAACTTTTTGACAATGGAGATCGGCTGGTATCGATGCCGCAGTCTCTAATCGACTTTGATAGAAATTTGGGGGAAATATGCACTTTTCCCCATTTTATGGTATGGGGAGAAAAATCTGAGGATGAGGTCCCCAAGTTGATGAGCAGCTACTTTGCGGACTCCAGTGGGCATAAAACCTCCAGGTTTAAGCAAAAGCAATGGTTCTCCCAAAACGGGAGGTTAATATCCCTGATTGCTATTGCCCATGATGGGTTAAACCCCATATCTAAAAATGACCAACTTGACATATAGTGACTAAAGTTACCAAATTTTTATGAAAACTTGGTAACTCGCTGTACTATAACAACTTGAAGGTTTTATTCCCGATTTCAGAAAGGTTGAAGCCCGGATATAAAGCAATTTTTTAAGTGCGAAAATTGCCCCTGTTTTATAGACTAATGAAATCAGAAGAGTTTCGGATCAGCTAATGCTAACAGTCAACTTTGCACATTTCCGATTGAATCTGGCCCCGTTTTTGCTGCCCATCCAGCTATATTTTGGGCCTGGACTACCTGGGCCGGATATTAACGCGATGTCAGTCCCCGTGACCAGACCATACGAGGAGCGTCCAACCACAGAGGCGAATTCCGACTGTAAGGAGAACGATCAGAAAGAATGCGATCATCATCGGGGCAGTCGAGAGGAGCGTTCGGAACGCTAGTTTTTTAAGGGTTACGGCTGACCCTGTTCTGGGTAACTAAAAGCGATCGCTTCATGAGGCGGCGGGCCACCATTTGTGACCCGCCAGTTAACCTCACAGAAGTGAGGCTCAACCCCGAACAATCTGCTCGATTTTCTGAGCTTGTACCGGCAAGGCAGCGGTAAAAACTTCCCGACCCTCTTGGGTAACCATGACATCATCCTCGATACGGATACCTCGGACATCGTGAAACTGGGCTAATTTATCCCAGTTGACGACCCCATCATATTGCTCACGCCGTTGGGGGTCGTTTAAAATCGCGGGGACTTGATAAAATCCAGGCTCAATGGTGACCAACATTCCCGGTTGCAGAGTCCGGTTCAGACGCAGGTAACATAATCCAAAGCGATCGCTGCGATCGCGACCCTCCTGGTATCCGGCAATATCTCCCAAATCTTCCATATCATGAACATCCAATCCCAGGAGATGTCCCACCCCATGCGGAAAAAATAAGGCATGGGCGTCCATTTCCACTAAATCCTCGGGATTGCCACGCAGAATTCCTAAATTCACCAATCCTTCAGCGATCGCCACCGCTGCTACCCGATGAATATCCGCATATTCCACCCCAGGACCCACCTGTTCAATGCAGCAGTCATGGGCCGCCAAAACCACATCATAGATAGCCCGTTGGGTGGGGGAAAACTGCCCCGAAACCGGCCAGGTGCGGGTCACATCTGCCGCCCAACCTGTGCCTGTTTCTGCACCCACATCCACTAATAGCAAATCTCCGGGTTGCAAGGGGTTATGGTAATGCTGATTGTGCAGAACCTGACCCTCAACCGTGACAATACTGTTATAAGCACAGGTACAATTCTGGGCCATAATCGCCCCTTCCATTGCACCCCTGACCATTGCTTCAGTTTGAGCGCGGCGAGTGGACATCATTCCCACTAGATGCGCCTGGACAGTACAGGCAGCCGCTTGTAAGAGTTCACGAATTGCTGATTCATCGTGGATCAGGCGTAATTGAGCGATCGCCAGGGCCAATTCCCGATCGCGAGCAACCGTGGGATTGCCTTGATCTGGAAACAATCCCACCGGGCGATCGAGCGTATCCACCTGTTCCATGCGCGTCTTCAAATCCGCTGCCGCCACCGTTGCCGCATTTTGGCAGCGAGATTTTAATTCAGAAAGGGGAAATGCCTCATCTGCGGCGATCGCCTCGGCAACCTGCGATCGGGTTGGCATTTCTCCATGCCAAAGGGTACTACCGGGATGGGGATCATCCATAAACAGTTCCAATCTGCCCCTTTCCAGACGAATGGCCGCATTTTCGAGGGAGACTCCGGCAAAATATAAGAAATGACTACTGGGGCGAAAAGGATAGACATTCGCGGGAAAATTGCGGGAACAGGGACTTCCCGACCACAAAATCACGGGAGTTGCGACTTCATTTGCCAGCTTTTGGCGGCGTTGAAGGAGGGCAGTTGTCAGGGAAGTTGCAGGAGTGGACATTTGCATGATGGATAATTTCACCTTGCGATCAATCTGGGTGTGATCATCCATCATAGGGAGATTTCAAACCAAAGTACCCCTAAGCTCATTCTCTTAGTTCGTAGTAACGACTTCAGTCGTTCCCCTCTTAGTTCGTAGTAACGACTTCAGTCGTTATCCCCCGTTCGTAGTAACGACTTCAGTCG
>CAYUEH010000215.1:0-2931 GCA_964442465.1 uncultured Laspinema sp.
CTTAGCCTTGATAAAAATCTACACCAACTTTAACAGCAAGTAAAGGGAAAGTAAAGAAGGTCAAAGCACTTCTGGCCTCTTACCGCCGGTTTTGATGACGAAAAACTATACCCCACAAGGGTTTCGGCTCTCAATTTTCTAAAAAACCTGGCATCAAATGCTCATTTAGAAAGATGGGGGAGCCAGATCAACCCGATCGCGGTTGATGAGCCGCCTCATTTTCCCCCTCCAGTATATCAGACTGATACAAACAGAAGATAATCCGACCTACCCTGTATTAGCTCTACCACAGGTTGAAAGGCTAAGGAGGATGCCTGCTTCTATATTTCGGTAGATGTACTGTTGGGGTCTAAGGACTACGATTGAAACCGCAGAAAAATTATAAAAACATCAGCAAGAAAAAGTTATGAAGTTCATATCCGATCCAGGGACGGCGGTTAAAATGGAGAAAATGAAAACTCGATTACGATCGCAACATCCCCTGCTGCTTTCTAAAGGGATCGATCGCACCCGCTTTGAGCTGGATGACGGCAAATCAGGCGATCGCGAGTTTTCCTTTCTCGTGATTGGGGATAGCGGATCCGGACGTCACATCAAAAACAATCCCCAACGCCAAATCGCAGAACAGATGGTCCAACACCAAGAAAACTGCCGATTTATTCTCCATACCGGCGATGTGATTTATCTGGTGGGTTCTAGCGAATATTACCCCCAAAACTTCATCGAACCCTATCGGGAATTTATCGTGGGTGGAGAACATCCCGATCGCATTGCTTACAACAAAATGGTATTCAAACTGCCAATTCTCCCCGTCCCGGGTAACCACGATTACTACGACCTCCCCCTGTTATACGGGGCGATCGCCCAAGCGGCCCAACCCCTGCGCCATCTGCTGCGAGGCCACTTCCATCTTGATGTGGGATGGCATGGTTCTCACCAAGGTAAAGCCTACGCCCGCGCATTTTTAGACTACCGCAAGGACATTCCCGACTTCCAACTAGAGGCTCATTTCGATCGCCATTATACCGCCCAAACCGACACCGGACGCTGTTTACGATATCAACCCGGAGAATTTACCCGATTACCCAATCGGTATTATACCTTTCGCTATGGGGGCATCGACTTTTTTGCCCTAGACTCCAATACCTTCAATGAACCACCCCCCCTTCCTGACACCAAAGAAGGACGTCAATACCGGCGCTTGCTGGAAAAACGTCGGGATGAGTTGGAACGTCAGCAGGTCGCACTTACCGCGCGATCGCAACAACTCAACCCCGATAATCCCGATCATGCCGATCAACTCGATGAACTCGAAACCAAATTAGAGCAGATCGAAGAAATGCAACTCGATATTGAAAAACAACTAGAATCCGATGAAAACACCGTAACCGATATTGAACAACTTAATTGGTTCAAACAACGATTAATTCACTCTTGGAATACCGAGGAAGTGCGCGGACGAATCGTGTATTTTCACCATCCCCCCTATGTAACCGAGGAAACGAAGTGGGACCAAGGTCAGACCCTCGCCATTCGCCGTCAACTCCGGTGGGTTTTAGATCAGGTAGCGGAGGTGGTGGGGGACCAAACCCCAGGAAGGCCCCTCCTGGACCTGGTACTCACGGGTCACGCTCACTGTCTGGAGTATTTACAAACCGGAGATACGGGACACGCGGACTCCCATATTAATTGGATTGTCTGTGGCAGTAGTGGATATAGTTTGCGCCGTCAGCGCGAAGAGGGTGGCGACTTAACCGAGTTGTTCCCGGAAAGTGAGGAGGAGCGCCTGGTGGCCCGCTCAAAATTGTTTGTCGGGCGCAAGGGTCGGGGTTCCGATAAGCAGCGCCCCTACTCCTTCTTGCGCGTTGATGTCCTGGAGGGCTCTCCCCCGAAGTTGCGGATACAACCGATGATTTCCGAACGAACTCACCATCAATGGCACGATCGCCAGGGCGAAGCATTTATCATTTAAGCCGGTTGCCCGGTTTTGCGATACAGGAACCCAGTTTTTTCCAGTTGTCCCCGGTTGACTGCTTCATCCAGCAGGATGGTTGTTGCTTCTATATTTAGATTGAGGGCCACGGCCACCTCGGGAACGGTGATAGTGTCCCAGTGGGTGAGATAGGCGATCGCATCGGTGACCGATCGCTGGGGTTCGAGATCTGGTGCAATTTGGGTGATGGCATCTCGCAGGACTGAATAGGGACGATATCCCATCATCAGCAGCGATCGCCCCGAACTCGGGCGCAGCATGATGCTAGGAAACCGGGCGATCCCGCAATAGCGCATTTCTTTCAGGTCCTGGCGGAATCCTTCGATTGAATCGGGATGGTCCAAATCCCGCTCGAAGCGATCGCCATCAAACCCGAGTTCCGGGTTCAATTCCGCCCCCAGTTCCAGCAGAACCTCCCTTTGGCCAATATTGCGGCCCTCTAACATCACCGCCTCCCGCAGTCGCCGCAAATAAGACTCCTCCACCTCGGGGCCTTGTTGGGAGGCGGCTTTCACGGCCATACAGGCGGGATAGGAGGAAGTCGGGGGGTTTTTCACCCAGATTTTCTCATCAATGGGCATTCCCGTGAGATGTCGGACCTGGATCCAAACTGGACCCATCTGTATGGGACGGGAAATATGGTTGAGGGGGTCGCTAAATTGTTGCCAATCTCGGAGGAGTCCCCCCATTGAATACCGATAGACCAGGCGATCGCCAAATTCGTAGCGCAAGCGTCGCCACTGGGGTTCCACTGCCCAACTCCAGGAACAGAGGGGGTCGGTATAGTAGGTGATTTCAATCGGTGCTACGGGATTGGAGTTTTCGCCTAGGGTTTGGGAATCCGGTGAGTTCTCCAAGGAGGCGACTGGGGGATAAGTTTGCATGATTAATGACCTTTGTTATAAATAGGGGTTGAATTGAGAGGGGCGATCGGGATT
>CAYUEH010000215.1:3031-8418 GCA_964442465.1 uncultured Laspinema sp.
GGCGATTTCGGACTACTCAGATTCGTTTGGGGGTAGGAAGACCACTGGTTTGGTCCTTTCGGGGTGCCTGATTTCACCTCCGCAGAACGCTTCATACTCAGTTCTTGTTCCTTTTTGAACGCCTGTTCTTCCGTCAGATTCGTCCCTTCACTGGTCTGATTGCGGGTCATCCCTTCCGTCTTCACCACATAATCGAGGGGGTCATCCACATACACCCAATTTTCCCCATCGGGCCAAGACCCTTGACCTTCATTCCAAGGTCCGCGAGCACTGGTTCCATTGGACATATTAAAGTACAAATGACTGTAGCGCGGGTCCGCTTGTAGCACTCCTGGTGGGAAATTGGGTTCGATAGTTTCTAGGGCTGCCGCGAACATTTTGTAGTGAGAAACTTCCCGCGTCATTAAGAAGCGCAAAGTGTCTTTCACTTCCGGATCATCGGTAAATTGCATCAAATATTCATAGACAATTTTGGCCCGAGACTCAGCAGCCAAATCCGATCGCAAATCAACGGTCAAATCCCCATTGGCATTCACATAGCTTCCGGACCAAGGCACACCTTGACTATTGGTGACCGTTGGACCCCCACCAGATACCGCGAATAGTTGCGGTCCCGTCATGGCAATTTGATGGATCAAGTCCTCTCGTCCGGTCTTGTTCCCCCCCATGAATTGCATAATTTCGCTGTTTTCCGCAGCGTTTTTCAGGTCTCCATTGATGCCATCCAACAACATGGTCACCAATGCCCCGACAATCTCCAAATGGCTAAACTCTTCCGAGGCAATATCCATCAACATATCGTATTTTTCGGGATAAGCCTGCCTTGCTGCAAATGCCTGGACAAAATACTGCATCGCTGCGGCCAGTTCTCCGTTGGGACCGCCAAACTGTTCTAGCAGTAAGGTGGCAAAGCGGGGATCGGGTTTGGATACCCGCGCATTAAATTGTAATTCTTTGACGTGATAAAACATTTGATTTCCTTGAGATGAAATTCTACTTCTTTAGGGGGAGGGCAATTCTTTATTTGACCCTTGGATGGGAGTTAACAACCCCGCTCGTTTTAACGGGTTTTGCCAATCCTCCTCACCTAAATAACCAGGTTAGCGACTGATTGATCCTTCAGTTTCTACCCCAGGGATGAACCTGCCACATAAATCTGCTATTTTATCCAATTGGATTAAAATCTTTTGGGGATAACGCAGGTTTATCCAAATAGGCTGATGAATTTATTGGAAATCAAGAGTCAGACATTTCCTCTGTATCCCCAGGTGCGGGGGAGAAAGCAAATTTATCCTAATATTTCGGTTTAAGGCTCTAAGAATGAAAATTAAATTAGGGAATTCTATCTGAGGAGGGATGAGATTAATTTAAAATAAGATTATCCTTATCCTGATGAAATAAGGGGGGAATCTTAACCTTAATTCTGGAGTTCCAACAGAACTTACCCAGATTTTGATAATTGAGGCTAAATGTAGAGGCGATTCGCTTTCTCTCCTCTACATTTAGAGGTTCATGTTAAATATTGCGTCAGTCCTGCCCACCTTTGACGGGCAGGGGTTTTCACGATCACTCAGGTTGGAGAGAACCGGAAGAGGGACCTAAAGGGGTGGGAGATTCCTGGGGAGGGAACTGCCCTGGGACCCTCTGCGCCAAAGGACGGCGATCGAGAGCCTAGTCAGCCGTGGATCCTAGACTTTGGCTTTTTGAGCGATCGCAAATCTATTTCCATCCTCCAAAGCCACCCCAAACATGAGAAAATATAAATCTCAGCCATAGAATAACCACAGCCCTAGGAATTGGACTGGGCCTGAGTTCCCTGTGGGTTTTAACCCAGAGTCCAAATCAACCAGACTCTTGGGGCAACAACCGGATTCAGTCCCCGGAAACACCAGAGGCGATCGCCCTGACCGCTTTGCCCGGATTGCTGCCAAATCGTCATGATCGCAGGTACAATCGGTACAGTATCCATTCCCAGGAGCCAGACACTCCCATAGGAGGGTCTTTTTTGTAGTAAGTGTTAATACAGGAGCAACAAAGAAGCGTGTTTGATTCAGACGCCGACCCAAAATCAGCATTCCCCAAAGGATTTGCCCTCAAGGGTCAGCCCTGGAAAATAGGTCTCCTGTTGCCCGGTTTAACAACCTCAAATTCCCGACCCTGGGCTATTAGTTATCCTCATTCCCTATCTTAAATATCTTTCATGCAGACCGAAGCCTTTAGTGAGCTTTTCCCGCTATTTAGTGCCGCCAATCCAGAAACCCTGGAATGGCTTTTGTCCGTTGCGGTTGAGCACGAATATCCATCAGGCAGAGCAGTCTTAATGGAAGATGCCTGGGGCAATGCCGTTTACTTTGTCGTCACCGGATGGGTCAAAGTCCGACGCCTCTATGGGGACAATGTAGTAACCCTTGCCATTCTCGGTCGAGGTGACTTCTTCGGGGAAATGGCAATTCTCGATGAGTCCCCCCGTTCCACCGACGTGATTGCCCTCTCAACCGTACAACTCCTGAGCGTTTCCGCCCAGCGGTTTATCCAAACCCTGTTTAAAGACGCTCAACTCCATCATCGGATGCTCCAACTCATGGTCCGACGACTCAGACAGACTAATTTGCGCTTTCAATTGCGGAATCGTCCCCCAGCGGTCAAACTGGCCAATACCTTAGTTTCTCTGGCAGAAAACTATGGACAGGCTACCGAGAAAGGGACAGAAATCTACAATATTCCCTATAAAGACTTAGCAGATGTCACCGATATTGGCGTCGAAGAAACCAGCAAAATCATGGAAAAATTGAACGCCAAAGGCTGGATTAAAATTGATGAAGCTGCTGAATCTCTTTATTTGGTCAATCTCAAACAATTGACCCACTTAGCGGGCCACGTTTAAGCCATTATCATCTAAAAAATCCAAGGTTAGGGGCATTCTAAACCGTAGGGAAGGGGATTAAGGCGATCGCGCCTGAAGCACTCACCGCCATACCATCAACCGTGGCGAATCGACAGTCTAAAATACTGCCCCTAACCGAGTCCAGATTAGCCGATAACCTAACTAAAAATCACCGATGACTGAAGCAACCACAATTCCACCGAGTACGATGCCTCGAATCGCACCCGATATTTACTATCAGGTGGCGATGTATGAGCCAGAATCTCATCTGTTTGACATCATGTTAAAAGTACGAGGATGGCGAGCATCGGTCCTGGATTTGAAAATGCCCGTATGGACTCCCGGTTCCTATTTAGTCCGGGAATATGCCAAACATCTCCAGGAATTCTCCGCTGAAGACGCCAACGAAATTGCCCTCCCTTGGCGCAAAATCAGCAAAAATCACTGGCAAATCGAAACCCCAGAACTCTCTGAAATTATCGTTCGCTATCGCATCTATGCCAATGAACTTTCGGTCCGAACCAATCACCTAGATAGCACTCATGGCTATTTTAACGGGGCCGCCCTCTTCTTTTATATCCCTGGCTTTGAAAAAAGCCCCCTCTCCATTCAGATTATCCCTCCAAAACCGGAATGGCGGGTTACCACTTCACTGCCCTCAAAATCGGGACGTCCCCACACCTTTACTGCCCCGGATTTTGATACCTTGGTGGATAGCCCCTTTGAAATTGGCACCCACCAATCCTACTATTTTGAAGTCGAACATAAACCCCATGAATTAGCCATTTGGGGCCAAGGAAATATCCAAGCTGAACGGCTGATTTCTGATATTGAAAAAATCATTCAAACCGAAAGTCGGCTATTCGGCGGGTTACCTTACGATCGCTATCTGTTTATCCTCCATCTCTCCTCCCAAGGCTATGGCGGATTGGAACATAAAAATAGCTGTTCTTTGAACTATCCCCGCTTTGGCTTTAGAAATACCGAAAAATACAACCGCTTCATCCAATTAGTCGCCCACGAGTTCTTTCACTTGTGGAATGTCAAACGCATTCGTCCCAAACCCCTAGAAGTGTTTAACTATGAAGGGGAAACCTACACCACATCTCTATGGTTTTGTGAAGGGACGACCAGTTATTATGATATTTTGCTACCTTTGTGGGCAGGGATTTATGATGCCAAAGTCGCTTTACAAGGGTTGAGTAAAGATATTACCCGCTTACAAACCCTGCCTGGACGTCGTTATCAACCCCTGAGTGAATCCAGTTGGGATGCTTGGATTAAACTGTATCGCCGGGATGCCAATAGCGATAATTCTCAAATTTCCTATTATTTGAAAGGAGAATTAGTTTCCCTGTTGTTAGATTTGCGGATTCGGGCAAACTCCGGCAACGCGCGATCGCTGGATCAGGTGATGCAGCAAATGTGGCAACGGTTTGGTCCACAAGAAATTGGCTTCACCGATGAGGAACTCAAAGCAATCATCGAATCCGTTGCGGAAGAAGATTTAACCGACTTCTTTAATGACTACATCCACGGGACTGCGGAATTACCCCTGGATGAGTATCTGCAACCCTTTGGGTTAAAAGTGCAACCCGTGGAAAATAATGATGCAGCACCGTTTTTGGGCTTGACAGTTAAGACAGAAAATGGTAAAGCAGTCATTAAATTTGTAGAAATCGGTTCACCAGCACAACGGGCGGGAATCGATGCCGATGATGAGTTACTGGCGATCGAGGGAATGCGCGTGACGGCAGAAGATTTGGGCGATCGCCTGAAAGACTATCAAACCGGGTCCAAAATCCAAATTACTATCTTCCATCAAGAACAATTACGCACCGTTGAGGCAGTGCTCACCCTACCCCGTCCCACCACTTACAATATCGTCCCCATTCAGAATCCCACCGCCACTCAACAGAATAATCTGAAAGGCTGGTTAGGGAGTTCGGTGACGCAACTGAAAGGGTAAATGGGTGAAGAGGGGATAACGACTGAAGTCGTTACTACGAACAATAGGCGCAAATTTTCTGTTTTTGTTCGTAGTGACGACTTTAGTCGTCTCTTCCGGCAACCCATTTCCTAAGATAACCTTACGTTAGAGGGGGAACTCGGCGATCGCATGATAAGGTTTTGCCACAACTTCCCCTGTTTTGAGGAAAGAACAATGACAATCCAACCCCCACCCCCACCTTCCATCACCCCCCGTCAGATGAACCTGTTACGAGTTGTAACAGCAATGGCATGGGCGGATGGTGAACTCGCGGCAGAAGAAGTCGATATCATGCTCGATCGCTTTAGTCGCTTATTTTCCGTCAGTCCCCAACAACAAGACAAACTCAAAGAAGAACTGCGGGATTACATGATGCAAAATATCCCCCTTGAAGAATTAATTCCTAAACTTGCCACCCAACCGGAACGAGAACTGGTACTGCAACTCGGCTATGAAGTCATCGCCTCCAGTGCAAGGACTCCCGATGAACCTAATATTAATGCTGACGAAGCT
>CAYUEH010000216.1:0-2325 GCA_964442465.1 uncultured Laspinema sp.
CCCCCTTTCAAAGGGGGGTAGGGGGGATGGAGAGGGGTTTGGGGTGAGGGCGCTACCTTATGGAGATGAGAAGCGCTATATTTAGTTAAGCTGTTGGGTAGCTAATTTTTACTTAAAACCTTGCCAGCACTTTCAACATACATAAAGTTATTGACTGTTGCTGATGAGATAATCCGCCCACATCTGCTGATATGCTTTCTCCATTTCCCTTGTGAACTTTTGTGCGTCCCATAAAGAAGAGGTTTGCCGCGATCGCCGCAGTCGCCAAGATATCTCTTCCCGTAGGATGGCATCGGTACCTAAACGAATTCCCCATGCCACATACTCCTCATCCGTCCAAGCTATTCCCTCAGTAACACCCACATTCATCATCATCGTATAACTATTGCGGGCTGCAAATTGCTCCCCAACCCGCGTTACGAGGGGAATCCCCATCCACAAGGTTTCTAATGTTGTTGTTGCGCCGTTGTAAGGATAGGTGTCCAGGACCACATCGGCGATCGCTAAATTAGCGCGGTGAATTTCCTCCGAGGCAACCGGGGGCAAAAATCGGAGGCGATCGCCCTCCACCCCCTCTTCTTCCGCCATTTGTTCAAACAACCGTTTCACCGACTCCTGATCACCAATGCTACTTTTCACCAAAAAATAGCTATTGGGGACAGCCTTGATAATTTTAAGTTGCAATCTCCCATTCTGAGGATTGCGTTTATAGCCAGTTTGTCCAGTCAAATAAACCACAGCCTTCTCAGGAATCCCTAATTCATCCCGTCGCAAAGTTGGGACACCGACTTCAAACCCATCCACCCCCAGGTAAACCTCGGGAAGTCGCCAAATCTTAGCCCGATAATAATCAGCAGCCGACTCAGGCAAAACGTAAGGGTCAGCAATAAAATAATCGACGGCGGGTAAACCTGACGCATCAGAACCCAGCCAGGTCACTTGAATCGGTGCAGGCTTCAACGCTAATATTGGAGAGATGAATCGATGAGTCAGGCTATCCAAATCCACCAAAATATCTAGCTGCTCGCTCCCGATGAATTCCGCAATTTCCAATGGATTCTTGGCCCCTGATAAATCCCTAAAATGGGTAACCCCTGCAATACTCTCTTGCACCGTATCATCACTGTGGCGCAAAGAATAAGCATAAATCTCACACTGCTTTGGATTGTGGTGCTTCAATAACCATCGGGATAACCAACCCACCGAGTGTCGATACAAGCAACTGGATAAATAGCCAATTCTGAGAACTTTAGAGCGCCGCTCTAATCCAATCGAGACCTGTTGCGTTTTATATATTTCTTCTTCCTGATGATAATATTGTTTGACTTTCTTCTGATAAAAATCAGCAAATCGATTCCGAAAGTGATGGGTAGGGTCAGGAGTATCAGCCAGATAGGGTGGAAAACTTAGAGTTCCCATCAATTCCAGGAAGAAATTGGATTCTAGGGGTGGGTCGGTTTCCATCAGATAAATCAACAATTCCTGATACTCTCGGGCAACTTCAGAAGCTTGCTGCCAAGCGCCCCCCATGTTGAGTAAACTTTTAAGAATTAAATAGTAGCCTTTGAGCTGGTCTTCCAAGGTTTGGGCAATCTGGAGCAGATTTTCAGCGATTTTCAGGCTTTCCGCATCATTGCCTACATTTTGATATAATCCAGCCAAGCTTGCCAGAATCGCTCGATTATTGGGGTCTAAGCGCCGAGCCAGTTCGGCATATTGGATCAGATATGGGGTCGGTAAACTTTGCTGGTTGAGCAACTCTGCCGTTTTATGGAAAATGATTTGATGAATAACTGATGAATCGAGTCCTTTTTCCAGTAAGACTTCTACAAACTCTATGACTCCCGGATAAGTGGGGTGAGAATCCAAGATTTGCTGCAACACTTGTAGCAGTTTGTGTTCCTGGCATTGCCCCAAAGTCTGATGTTTAAGCAGGTTGATAATTTGCCCTAAAATCTCGTTGTCTTCACCGAAATTTTCAAGGCCAATCGAGAGGGGGATGAGTTGTAAGAGATTGTCCAAGTTATCTGGATTCAACTCTTTGAGATATTGACGGACTAACCAGGCTTTTTGAGGGTCAGCCAGACTCTCCTGGCGATCGCCTTCAGTTTCCAAGACTGCCATCAATTGGCTCGTCTGGGTTTCCACTGCTTCTGACTCACTTTCGGACATGACTAATCCCCAGACCATTTGAGCCTCTGCTTCCTGTTCTTGAAGTAACAGCATCAGTCCCAAATGCCAGTAATGGGTAACTTCCATCGGATTAGCGGCGATCGCCTCCTCCAAGAGTTCTGCCGCCTCTGCATAGTCCCCTTGCATCCAACA
>CAYUEH010000216.1:2425-8390 GCA_964442465.1 uncultured Laspinema sp.
GGATTTTGTCCAAGACGAATTCCCCATTCTACATACTCCTGATCCGTCCAAGCAATTCCCTCTGTCACCCCAACATTCATCATCATGGTGTAGCTATTGCGTGCGGCAAATTGCTGACCGACTCTCGTCACTAAAGGAACACCGATCCATAAGGTTTCCAGGGTCGTCGTTGCGCCGTTATAGGGGTAAGTATCCAGGACAATATCCGCAATCCCTAAGTTAGCCCGATGAATTGCTTCCGAAGGAGCCGGGGGTAAAAAACGCAGGCGCTCACCTTCCACCCCTTCTTCCTCAGCTAACTGAGTAAAGAAAGTTTGAATGGATTCTTCTGCGGCAAAGCCTTTGATTAAAAAATAGCTATTCGGCACGGCTTTGATAATTCGCATTTGCAGTCTAGCGGTATCGGGATGCCGTTTATACCCTGTCTGACCACTAAAATACACGACTGCATCATTGGGAATATTTAATTGTTCTCTCCGAATGCTGGGGACACCCACCTCAAACCCATCCACTGCAATATAAGTTTGAGGTAACCGCCAAATTTTTTCGGGGTAGTAATCTTGAGCCTCTTCTGGCAACACATAGTGATCGGCCAGAAAGTAATCAATGGCTGGTAAACTGGAAGCATCCCACCCGAGCCAAGTGACTTGAATGGGAGCGGGTTTGAGTGCCATAACTTCGCAGGTGGTGTCCAGGGTGAGGCTATCGAGATCGATTAAAATATCAATTTCATCTTGATGAATGCGATCGGCAATTTCGATAGGGTCTACCCCAACTACATGAGGATTCGGCGTCTGAGAAAGATACCACTGATGTAAGGCTTGTCTTTTATGCCGTTCCCCAGCTATAAAATAAGCATGAATTTCATAGCGCTCTTGGTTATGATATTGAAACGGCCATCTTGTCAGCCAACCAACCGAGTTGTTTCTCAGAGCATGGGAGATATATCCAATTTTTAAGGGTCTGTTTAGCGCACCTGTGTTATTTGCCTTAACTGTAAGTTGGTGCTGATGATAGCGCTCTACGGCTGTCGGGGCAAAACTTTGAAAATAATCCTGGCAGCGCTGCGAGACGAGATTTTGAATCCGCTTGTTTTCCCTGGGCTGATCTCGAAAATAGCAGAAAAAAAAGGTTGAAGTCAGTAGGCGCGAAACGGTCGTAGGAGTCAGGGGGATGGGTTCTTGATCGGTTAGAGTTGATAATAATGAGGCTTGTCGTTCTAAGGCGGAAAGGGCTTCTTGCCAATACCCTCCAGCACTCATGAATCCACGAAGCAACAAGCGATTCGCAAAAATTTGTTCAGGGAGGGATTGCTCTAAGGAATAGCAGCGTTTCGCGATCGCAATCCCGAGGGAGTAGTATCCCGCATCTTGATAAAAAGTAGCCAGATGTCGGAGCAATTCTGGATAAGTATCATCAATTCGTAGGCACAACTCCATCAGAAATGCCGCCTTTGCCGGTTGCAGGGAATAGCTCAGTTCCATCGCGGCATCCAGGATCACGTTGAAAAAGTGCGGATGGGTGTGAACGTGAGGCATACAGAGGGCTGCAAAATCTAAAGCGGAAGGGTTCGCCCGTGCATCCAGAACATTTTTTAAAACCGGGAGGAGAAAATCTGCTTCCAGACTACCGGGTTGCTGCTGATGAAGCAGTTCGATAACATCCCAATCGGTGAGTTCTTCTCCAGTCAATCGCTCCAGTTTGACTGTCAGGGAAATTAGATGTAAAAGGTTGGTCAGTTCCGTTGGGTGAATTTCTCGGATATGTCCGCGAATCAGCCAAGCTCCTGCATAATTTTCCAGAGCTTCTTGGCGATCGGCTTCTGATACTAAAATGCTGACCAGTTCTCCGGTCCACTGGTCGATTTCTGCTTCATTCCCGTCCATCATAGCCATGAGCCAGGTGGTCTGAGCTTCGGCTTCTTCTCCCTGCAAAAGTAAAATCAATCCGAGATGCCAGTAGTGTGATTTTATATGGGGTTCAACCTCAACTGCTTGTTGGTAAAAACTAGCTGCTGCAGTATAGTTTTTTTCCAAAAAATATTGAGCAACTTGATCGGCCAAATTGCTACCGTTTACCCGAGATAAATTATCAGTCATAAAGATTAAACTTCAGACAGTAGTAAAAAAGAAGAGTGAATAGTGTAAACTATTCACTCTTCTTTTTTACTATCTTACTCTAATTATCTACCAAACAATAAGGCTAGACTGAGAGCTTGATGTTATTACTGCCCTAATGCTTCCATATTACCACCACAGGCTTGGGCTGCTGGGTTGGTTTCAGATGGGGGTGTATCACCATCAGCGGCTGAGGGTGTTAGTTCCTCACACAAAATTGCTTGGGTTGTACTTTGGTTATCGATG
Source organism: uncultured Laspinema sp. (assembly GCA_964442465.1). Classification (GTDB taxonomy): domain Bacteria; phylum Cyanobacteriota; class Cyanobacteriia; order Cyanobacteriales; family Laspinemataceae; genus Laspinema. The sequence continues at coordinate 4,789 of CAYUEH010000216.1, forward strand.
GTTTGAGTCCAGACCAGACCACTATAAGGTTTGAGGTTGGCCTTGCGAGTTGATGCTGTGTTGGCTACACCAGTTCCCGAGGCGTTTGCAAAGCCATATTTATAGTTGACAGTCGCGGTTGGAATTCCAACACCCAAGCCCGGCATATTACTCGCAAAGGTCTGCTTTTCTAAGTAAACTGCTTGTTGCGCCCGATTCATCGCACCAACATTATTTCTAGCTTCAACTTGCTTGGCTTTGTTAGCTTGGCTGAGGAGAGAAGGTAGCGCGACAGCAGCTAAAATACCGATGATGATAACAACAACTAGCAGTTCAATCAGGGTGAAACCTTCTTCACGCTCTTTCAAGTTGATGTGTTGGAGGAACTTTGCTTTAAATTCAGTCTTCATAATTTTAGGTCTCCTTGAGATGTGGGATGCTTGCTTTCTAACTCCTGGAAATAACTTACCCAGTTCAAATCACTTTGATATCACCCTCGGTCAAAAAATTTCGCTCTCTCTTAGAGCGATCGCTCCAAAAGCACATACAGAAAGATTTCCAACTTCATCAATAAGTCCTGGATCTGCAAGAACGCCTCCTGTTCACTCACTGGCTCTAACGTCACCGGATCCACAGGTCTGACCTTCAGCCACCTTTGGACCAAGGATCTGACGGTTTGTTTTCCTTCCCAGAGCGGAAGCAGGCAAGCCGTCATACTACTATTTATAGAGACAGGATTGAGAGTTGGCGCAGGGATATACCGACTCATCTCAAACGCTTGATGATGGGTGATGCAGTCGATCGCCTCTTGGCGGACTTGGGCCGTTCTTAACTGGGGATGGAGTTCCACCCGCACTCCTTGCCAGTCCGAATATTCCCAGTCTGCGATCGGCACAAGGGGTTCCTCTGGTTTGGGATGCCCGCACCAGAAGTCTAGCAGGCGGTGCACCGGATTCAAAATTTCAAATAGATGCAGTTGCTCTTCCACCGAGAGTTCCGGTAAGCTCATCCCCAAGAGTGTGGGTAAATTATCAGGCTCCTTGAATAGGTCGGTCAATTCCCACTGCCGCCAGTTCACCATACTGATAAATTCTAATTCCGCACCGTTGAGAAGCTCAAAAAGTTCAGGAATCGTATAGCCTTTATCCCCTCGGAGCAAATAGTTGAGTAAAATATTTTCGTCTTCTGCTTCGTAAACCGCATCCCAGGTTGTGCGCTTTAAAACTACCGAGTCTTTCAGAGCCATCATCGTTTCTCGGACTAATTCAACTTCTAGCTCTTCCGGGTTATTCTCCATTAAGCCCATCAGACTAAACAGTTTCTGCCCTTGAAAAATGTAAAATCGCTGTAAATAGCTGTGCAGGTTGGCTCGGATGATTCCATCCGGTTTAAGCACGGACTGCATCGCCCGCAACCCGTCTTGAGGACTGGGAAGCAAGTAAAGCACTTCATCGGTATTAATATAATCAAATTGGAAACCTAGTGTCGGGATGTCTTCAATTGACATCGCGTAAAATTCGGCATCTTTAAATCCATGATAAAGTAACCGTTGCCGTGCCAACTTCACCGATTCTTCAGATAAATCAATGCCGATAATTTTGGCTCCCGGATTAGCTTCGGCTAAAACTAATGATGTATATCCTGTCCCACATCCAGCATCTAAAATGACTGTTTCTTTCGCAGCCATGATTTGCTGATTTCTTAAATAGTAAGGCGTGCAAATATTATGAATAAAAAGATAGTTTGCATCACCTTTTGGAGTATGTTCTAAGGGGTTTCTCGGATAGGGAGCAGATTCAAACTGCTGCCGAATTTTTTCTAATAATTCCGAGTTGTTATTCTCCATATTAAGTCAGCAACCACTGTATTGTTATTAGTAAAATGATAGATCTTGTGCTGGAAATTAAGTCAATCTGTCTGAGCAAAATTTTCAGACCCGATTTATCGGAGTATGGACACCAACCTTTATTCGTATATATTTTACTCCTTTTAAGCAGCTCGCTGTAAAAGTACATACAAGAAAACTTCTAAACTACTGATGAGTTCCTTGATCTCCTCGAAAGCTCGATTTTCAGGGATGGGTTCTAAAGTCACCGGATCTACGGATCTGACCTGAAGCCAATGTTCTACTAATGAAGATATCCTCTGCGGACCCTCCCACAGCGGCAACAGACAAGCGGCGATACTACTGCCTAACATCAGGGGATTTGTAGTTTGGAGTGAAAGATGGCGACTAATTTCAAAGGGTCTTTGGTAGGTAATACTCTCCAGCAGACTGTCCTTGACTAGGTTGATTCTCAGGTGAGGATGAAGATATACCGTTGCGCTTCGCCAGTCTGCATTGCTCCATTCTGCAACAGGCTTAAAGGGTTTAGCTGCATTGGGATGTCCACACCAGAAGTCTAAAAGGCGATGAATCGGGTTTAAAAGTTCAAATAGATGTAGCTGGTCTTGTATTGGAATTTCGGGTAAACTCATGGCGATAAAAGCAGGTAAATTATCGGGTTCTTTGAATAAATCAAGTAAGTCCCAGGAACGCCAATTCACCATACTGATAAATTCTAGACTGGCTTTTTCTAAAGCCTCAAATGCCTCTGGAATGGTATATCCTTTATCCCCTTGCAATAAGTAATTAGCTAGAAAAAACTCGTCGTCTTCTGCTTTTTCTGGCCTCCATGTAGTCGTTTTCAGCCAGATATCATCTTTGATAGCTTCCATGGTATCCCGAACGATTTCTATTTCTAAGGTCCCGGGATTATCATCCATTAAGCCCATCATTTTAAAAATGTTTTGAGCCCGGAAATAATGTGCGCGCTGTAGTGCACTATGAAGGTTCCCTCGAATAATCCCATCGGGTTTTAGAACTGCTCGCATTCCTTGTAATCCAGCCACTAAATCCGGGAGGAAATATAAAACATCATCGGCATTGATATAGTCAAATTCCAGGCCCAATTGGGGCAATTCTTCAATGCCTAAAACATGAAACTCAACATTTTTAAACCCGTGATATTCTAATCTTTCTTTTGCTAAATTGACTGATATTTCCGAAATATCAATTCCGATAATCTTAGCTCCGGGATTGGCTTCGGCTAATGCTAAGGCTTTATAACCACTGCCACAACCGGCATCTAAAATAATTTTTTCGCCTTGGGGAATTTCTTGGTTTCTCAGATAAAAAGGAGTGACTATATTATGGAAATATAAAAAGTTATAATTGGTTTTGGGAGAGTTCTCTAAGGGAATTCTCGGATAGGGTCCACTTTCAAATTGCTGACGAATCTTTTCGACTATTTCTAAATTTTTATTATCCATTGAGGTCGATAATCCTGCACTTAAAACGTTATGATCTGGTAACCCTAGACCCAGTAAGGCAAATCCCAGCAATCCACGGTCATGACTCCTAAGCCAAAGTCACAACTGGCGATCGCCTCTCTCCCTAACTCATTCATTCCCTTCTCCGGTACCGCCCATCCCTGGCGCATTTTCTCCTCCTGTTTCAGGAACGAGCAGATTGGGCACTCCCAAACCATTATCGGGTTGACTCCCACCCGGTAGCTCGAATAGGTCGCTGGAACTGGGGATAGTAGCTAGGGCAACCCGATCGCCTCCCACGGACCTCAGCA
>CAYUEH010000217.1:0-8377 GCA_964442465.1 uncultured Laspinema sp.
TAATAATGAATCATTACATATTTAGGACTACCCTTTTCACTGTCCACTAAATTAAATTTATTGTAAGACAAATAAGCAATCCGATTTTTAGATGACAGAAAACTGGGTCGCCGTAGATTCTCACTAATAATACCTATCAGACTTTCTCCAGATGGGCTTGATTTGTAACCAGACCCTCCATTGAGAACTGTAAAAGGGGATTCCTCAAACCCGGTCGTTTGACCCTGGGGCGATCGCCACTGCAATCCTTCTGATGCTTCTGAGTATTTCATCCATCCCGAACAAAGTCTATCCAATGGATTCCGCCCCCTTCTAACCAGCGGAGATTTGAGCGGGTTCGGGGAGCTCTGGGGAAAAGATGCCGACCACCGGACGCTTGCCTCTAAAATAGAAAACGAAACCTCTCAAGCAACTGACTCATGACCCCAAGTTCAGACCTGGAGACCGTGACCCAGCAAGACCCCCCCCAACTTTATAACCCCGGTAACCTTAACCCTACTGAGGATGACCCGATCGACGACTTCCCGGACGAGGTGGAGATGTCAATCTTCGATCACCTGGAAGAACTGCGGATGCGAATCTTCTATTCCCTGATTGGCGTAGTGTCCGGGATGGTGGGGTGCTTCATTTTTGTCAAACCGATCGTCCACTTATTAGAGGTCCCAGCAAAAGGAGCCAAATTTCTGCAACTGGCACCGGGAGAATTTTTCTTTGTCTCAGTCAAGGTTGCTGGTTATAGCGGATTGGTAGTCGCCAGTCCCTTTGTGCTCTACCAAATTATCCAGTTTGTCCTCCCGGGACTGTCCCTGAGAGAACGTCGGATTATTGGTCCGATTGTTCTGGGATCAACCCTGCTGTTTGGGGTCGGTCTGGTCTTTGCCTATATCGCTTTGATTCCTGCTGCCCTAAATTTCTTCGTCAGCTATGGGGCCGGGGTGGTCGAGCAAATGTGGTCAATCGATCGCTATTTTGAGTTTGTGCTGCTGCTATTATTTAGCACCGGATTAGCGTTTCAAATCCCGGTGATCCAGGCGCTGCTGGGTCTGCTGGGAATTGTCTCTTCTACCAAAATGTTGGCGGGTTGGCGTTATGTGGTGCTGGGTGCTGCCATTTTAGGGGCGATTTTAACCCCCTCTACGGATCCCCTGACCCAAAGTTTATTTGCCGGTGCAGTCCTGACCTTATATTTTGGGGGAGTGGGATTGGTGAAGGCAATGGGAAAATAAGCGGTTTGGGTTCCGTGGTAGGGCGATCGCCCGTGGGCAGAGGGGTCCAGATGGGCGATCGCGCTTGTGCGATCTGTCATACAATTGTAAAGTTGAGCAGTTCGTATGACCGACCTTTGATCCGTCACGATTCTCGCCATGAGAGAGCGCACGGAGGGCGTACCCGAGCAAGATAAATGAAATGTCTTTGGTCTAGAGTCAATCTGGGGTACAATTTTAGAGTTGAGAGTTGAGAGTGGAAATTTTCATTCCTCTTGATCGGTCAGGATTCAGGCGGTTATGGGGGCTGTAATAGATTGGAATCGCCTTGGGCAGCGCCCCTATTCTGACCCCAACGTAGCTACAATTTTAAATTTGAGATTTTAAATTTGAGATTTTAAATGGGTTAACCCTTTCTCAATCAGGATTCTGGTCATTACCCGGATGGCACAGATAAAGTGAACCCTCGCTGTCCAGGGTCTAAGTGCTTGCCAAATGGGGCGGTTGTGAGTTATGACAGTATCTAACTGATGTGACGTTAGTCAGGAAAACTCTCTGTGCGATTGATGATTGGGGAGGTGGCTCACCCAAGGTCTGATTTCTGTCTCTGATTTTTTTGAGCAGAAATTCAAGACTTTGTAATGCTGAATACGTTGTGAAATATCCGTTCGCTCATATAATACTCCCATCCGGATGGAAACCCACTCAGCACGGACGCTAACCATCTCCTTCGGTTTTAAATTCAGTGGGTGCTCGACAATTGATTGCCGACCCCTAAAAATAGAGCTGCGTATCGTTAATTATACCAAAGCTTTTACCTATCATGATGAAAATTCTTGCGTTCGACTTGCCCGATTCTCCAGGTCCCGATCCCCAGCCAATCGTTCTCAAGTATTCCAGTTTTCTGGATACGGCTGCGGTGGGAATTTTTCAGATTACCCCGACGGGCAGCTATTTAAGGGCTAATCGAACTTTAGCTCGCATCTATGGGTATGAGTCGGCTGCCGAAATGATGGCTGGGGTCAAAAATATGGGGAATCAACTGTATGTGGAACAGAGACGGTATGAACAATTAATGCAAGTGTTACGCACTCAGCGAGATGTGGAAAATTTTGAGTCTCGGATCTATCGTCAAGATGGCAGTATTGCCTGGGTTCGAGATACGATTCGGATTATGCGCGATCGCCAGGGTCAGGTGATTGGCTATCAGGGGATCGTTGAACCGATGGAGGAACCCCGGAGCGATCGCTTAAGTTCTCTGCCCGATTCGGAACCGGAAACCTTACGCACTCCACTCACGCCTAACTTTGTGTCGATGCTATCTCATGAATTACGCGGTTCTTTAACTGTGATTGCTGCGGCGAATGATTTGCTCAAACTCCACAGTCAAAAGATGACTTCCGAGCAACGACTCAAGTATTTTCAAAAAATTGATGAAACCGTTAAACACACCAGCAATATTATCGAAGGATTCTTGACTTTAGGAAAGGCTGAGTGTGGCGGATTGCATATTCAATCGGTTCCGGTTTATTTTACCAGTTTATGCGAAGATGTCTGGCAGGATGTGGAAAAGTTAACCGATGTGACTCATCGCATGGTTTTGACCACCACCGGAGATTCTGAACCTTTAATGACTGATCCCACCTTGCTCCGACAAATTATTTTGAATTTGCTGGTGAATGCGGTGAAGTATTCTCCCCAGGGAAGTTCCATTTATTGTGATTTTACCTTTAATGAAGGAGAAATCATTTTCCGAATTAAGGACCGGGGAATCGGGATCCCCCCGGAAGATCGGGCGAATTTGTTTACCCTGTTTCATCGGGCGAAAAATGTGGCGGCAAATGCCGGGAGTGGGTTGGGATTGGCAATTGTGAAGCGCTCGGTGGATTTACTCGGGGGTAAAATTTGGGTAGAAAGTACCGTGGGAGAGGGGACAACTTTTACCGTAACCCTCCCCAAACTACCGGCGCTTTTTCCTAAAATTGAGGATTACCATTCGATTAGCGCTTGAGGTGATTCCCTCTTTTAACCTCGTTTTTTTGTCGGTTGAATGTGACGTCACCGCCGAGTTTTTTAACTCAATATTATAGAATCATCAGGCTCATTTCAGGGGCAAACCGCTGATCCCTGACGACTCGACCTTCCCCCTCTCTACTGTTTGGGAAAATATTGCAAGTTGTCAATTGGTTAAGGGTTCGGGAAGGAGTCTAGCGATCGCCCCAGGGAAGCATCAGGATAGGGATCAAGACGAATAGAGCAGTCAAGAATAGACAATTGGCAATTTAGAAATTTTCGAGCATCCATTCTGAAGCGCGATCGCCCAAATCAATGGGAATGCTCACCGCCTTGCCTAAGCGGGGACGTTCGCGGGTGGTTGCCAGGTAATGCTGCACCTGTTCGATGCCACCCCAGGCATTGAGATAACTGGCAACCACATCCAAATGAGCCAGATATTCCACCTCATTCATGGGGAACGAGGCTTGTTCGAGGTATTTCCACATAATCAGGATGAAAATCTTCCCCTGAGTGCGCCGCACTTGGATATCGTAAGAGCGGCCCCACTTAGAAAGCAAGAGCTGGTGTAAGTCCTGTCCGGTCATAGAGAGAGTCCGTAAAAACTGAATCTTTACAGTTTGTTACAAAAATTGACAATGAAATGCAAAAATGCGATCGAAGTGTCAAAGAATGTAATAATCTGTTGAGAAAGGCTGGAGATCAGCATGAACCTAGGGATTGTCCCTGCCTTTCCCCGGTAGTGACAGACTCGATATGAGGAATTGTTTAAACTAGGGTTCACCAATTTTAGCCCTTAGATGAGAGGCTAAGAAATACAACTTAACACAGACGTAGCAAGATAGGTCATGGCTCAAGCTTCTGGAAATCCTGATGTCCCCAGCATGGGGCGTCGCCAATTTATGAACTTACTGACTTTCGGTGCAGTCACGGGGACGGCACTGGGAGCCTTGTATCCGGTGGTCAAATATTTTATCCCGCCCTCCAGTGGCGCGGCAGGGGGTGGCGTTACCGCTAAAGATGCCCTGGGCAATGACGTCAGCGTGAGCCAGTTTTTAGGGAGTCACAATGCGGGCGATCGCGTGTTGGCCCAAGGTCTCAAAGGTGACCCCACCTACCTGGTGGTCGATCAAGACAAAACCCTGACCGACTACGGAATCAACGCCGTTTGTACTCACCTCGGCTGCGTCGTCCCCTGGAACGCCAGCGAAAACAAATTTATGTGTCCCTGCCACGGTTCCCAGTACAACAGTGAGGGTAAAGTAGTTCGCGGCCCTGCACCCTTGTCTCTGGCTTTGGCTCATGCCACCGAGGTCGATGATAAAGTCATCTTTACCCCTTGGACCGAAACCGACTTCCGCACCGGGGAAAACCCCTGGTGGTCCTAAGCGCTTTGGCCGACCAAACGCCGCTGAATGCAATATATTTCAATTTCTCATTGTTTGACTGTTTAGCTTACCTCTTCTCTTTCCCGATGAAACATACTTCCTTGTCGCGGATCCTGCGGCAGAGTGGACGCACTTTAGCCAAAGGCGTGCTGTTGGCGGTGGCAACTCTCGCCCTTTTCCTTGCTTCTGACATCGCCGTACCTCAGTCAGCAGCCGCCTATCCCTTTTGGGCGCAACAAACCGCTCCAGAAACCCCCCGGGAAGCAACGGGTCGGATCGTTTGCGCCAACTGCCATTTGGCTGAAAAACCCACCCAGGTGGAACTTCCTCAAGCGGTTCTACCGGATACGGTGTTTGAAGCGGTGGTGAAAATTCCTTATGACACCAGCGTGCAACAAGTAGTCGGCAGTGGAGAACTCGGACCCCTGAATGTCGGCGCTGTGATCATGTTGCCCGAAGGGTTCAAAATTGCACCCGCCGATCGCATTCCTGAAGAAATGCAGGAAAAAATCGGGGGTCTTTACTTCCAACCCTATCTCGAAGGTGAGGATAATGTGTTGATTGTTGGTCCCTTACCCGGCGAACAATATCAAGAAATTGTCTTCCCAGTCCTCTCTCCGAACCCGGAAACGGATAAAAATATCCATTATGGTAAATACCCCGTTCATGTCGGGGGTAACCGGGGACGCGGACAGCTTTATCCAACTGGGGATAAGAGCAATAATACAGTCTTCAATGCTTCCGCTGCGGGAACCATTTCCCAAATTGCCAAAGTTGAAGGCGGCGGTTATGACGTCACCATTCAAACTGCCGATGGATCGACCGTGGTTGATAGCATTCCTGCCGGTCCTGAGTTAATCGTCTCGGAAGGTGACGAAGTGACTGCGGCGCAACTACTGACCAATAACCCCAATGTCGGTGGTTTCGGTCAGGTGGATGGAGAAATCGTCCTGCAAAGTGCCGGTCGGATTAAAGGATTGCTGGCTTTCTTTGCGATCGTTACTCTGTCTCAAATTATGCTCGTCCTGAAGAAAAAGCAGGTCGAAAAAGTACAAGCAGCCGAAATGAACTTCTAGGTTCTGTTGCGAGTTACTGGATAAAAAAGGGGGCAGTTGCCCCCTTTTTTTTAGATGCAGCAATAAAAACCCGCACCCTGAAGGGCGGGGCTACACGGACGAAGCCCGCCTGCGCGGGCTGAAGAGAAAATCGACTTTTAACAACGGGATTTGGTATTAGATTAAAACAATCCCCAATCCATAGAAAATCTGGAACAATAGACCTCTTGCAAAAAAAAGGATTGATCCCCCCAACCCCCCTGATTATCCCCCTCCCGTCCCCCTTAAGAAGGGGGAGGCCAGAGGAATAAATATTTAGTTCCTGGGGGGCTTTAAAGAATTTTGCAAGAGGTCTAATTCAGATAAATAGGTCCAAGGGACAAGAAACCGGGTTTCTGGCCTAGATTTGTTTCTAATAACAGTAATTTTGTTAAGAAACCCGGTTTCTAACCCACATTGAGACGCCCTATACATTTTATAACCCCCAACAAATTACTCTTAGATCCAAAAGGTAAGACTTATGACTCGTTTTTTTAAATTTGAAGCAGATTTCGTCGAATCTCTCCATTGCATTCCCATGCAAGTTAGATTGAAATTAGATACTTGTGGCATTAAACTCAAACTGAATCACTGGAATCAGTTTAACAAACAGGACCGAGAAGCTCTGATCCAGACTCCTTGTCAGAGTCCCGAAGAAATTACCCAGTATCGGGAATTTTTGCAAGGGTTAGTTTTAGACCGGACTGGGGAATCGGCCAAAGATTTAGCCGTGGAGGACAATCCCCCTTGGATGAATCAGGCAGAAATACCGGACGGGGTGCAAGATAAAGCCCAACAGTTTGGAATGACTTTGACTTTAGAACAATGGGCGAAATTAGAACCGATTGAGCGGTTTGCCTTAATTAAATTGAGTCGGTCTAGTCACGAAAATGCTAACTTTTTACCGGCTTTAAAAGAATTGAACCTGGTTTAAAGGCGATTGTCCGATTGAGATATAGCGGTTCCTGGACTGATGAGGTACAGCGAGTCAGAGGAGTGCGAGCATCTTGCTCGCTATTGTCAATAGCGAGCAAGATGCTCGCACTCCGAAAATTTACATCATAACTGTGGGAACCGCTATAGAATAGGTTCGTTTTCTGTAATTGGGAAAACCCTTGCTCCCTTGTCCCTGGGGGAGTAAACTCATAACATTCATTCAGGTTGAGAAAATAGGATTGTGGGACTAGAAGAAAAGCGCGTCGAAGTCGCTGGCGTGGAATGGTATTATCTGGAGCAACAGCCTGCAAAAGAAACAGACAAACCCCCGGTGGTGTTGCTGCATGGGTTGCCCGCCTTAAGCTTTTGCTGGACGGAAGTGATGCCCAAACTCGCGGAGGAGGGATTCCGTTCAGTCGCGCCGGACTGGGTTGGGTTTGGGTTATCGGGGAAACCGGAAAAGAGCAAATTTGCCTATACCCCTGATGCCTTTGTTGCTGCCCTAGATAATTTTCTGACCACTCTGGAGATCGATCGCTGCTATCTAGTGGTCCAAGGATTTTTAGGGTCTGTGGGGTTACAATTTGCCCTGAGACATCCGGATAAAGTCCTGCGGTTAGCGGTGCTCAATGCCCCGGTAACACCGGATTCCCAACTGCCTTGGAAGATGCAGCAACTGGGGTTGCCGTTGGTGGGGGAAATGATGACCCAGGACCCCTTGTTGGTCGATCGCACCCTGGAAGCGGGTAGCAAATATACCATCTCTGACGCAGACTTGGATATCTACCGTCGCCCGTTTCTGAAAAGTTCTTCCGCAGGGCGATCGCTGCTGTGGACGATCCGCAATCTCAAACTGAAGCAGGCAATGGCAGAAATTGCCGAAGGATTTCCCCAGTGGGACAAACCCACCCTGGTTTTGTGGGGGGTCCAGGACCCTTGGTTGCCCCTAAATCAAGGAGAAACCTTCGCCGGTTCTATTAATAATGCCGACTTGGTGAAATTGGCAGAAGCGGGACATTATCCCCAAGAACATTGGTCCGAAGAAGTCACCGAGGCCCTGATTCCCTTTTTTCGGCGTCGGGACGTTTAACCGGGGATATGGACTTTGGGGCGATCGCACAGGGTTCAGAGAATCCTCAACCCTCGATCGCCGTACCCAATCTTGATATATTTTGGTGAAGATCATTTTAGTGAAAGGTAAAAAACTGGCTATGAGACGTTATCGTTCAATTCTCGCTTCTATTTTGGCTTTGGTGATGGTGTGTTTGGTTAGTTGTGGTTCGCCGCAAGCGGCCAAACCCCCCGCCTACTCGCCTACTCAGTTAGAAATCGTCAAGCAGTATGAAGGCAATGTGCTGGAACTGCGCGATCGCATGGATGAACTGGAACAGTTCATTGTCAATCGGGATTGGGTGAATGTGGGGACATTTATTCACGGCCCTCTGGGTGACTTACGTCGCGATATGGGCTACGTTTCCCGCAATCTCAGTGGCAAAACCCAAAAAACCGCCAGTCAAACGGCTAAAGATTTATTCGTCGATTTCGAGGCGATCGATGCGGCAGCGGATGCAGGTAACTATTCTCTGGCTGTGCAGAACTACGCAGAAGCGATTAAAGATTTTGACGCCTTCTTGAGTCTGATTCCCAAGGGATAAATTGACTGGAGTTAAGTTGTGAACCATAGGGTGGGGATGGGAAATTCTTCCATTTTTCACCCTATAGCGTTTCCTGGACTGATGAG
>CAYUEH010000218.1:0-3119 GCA_964442465.1 uncultured Laspinema sp.
GTCCTATTCCTGATCTGGTGTTGGCTGAAATTCAGAAATTGCTTCCGAGTACGTCCTCGTTAACTTCTTAGGGTTTGTGTTATGACGTCTTCTCTTGCCTATCGTGATGCGTTACGGGTGCTGCAACAGGTGGTTGTTGGCTTAGCTTCTTGGGTGGATTTGTCGCCTCCCATTGATCCATTTTCTCAACCGCTGGCCGCCTCCTCGGTTGTTGAGGAGTATTTGGGATGGGGGAGTAATCGCCAACTCTTTAAAACTCAAAATTGGGGTCAACCGTTACAGGTTATTTTTGATTCGATTCAATTACAAACTAAACAAAGTAATTTAGATAGAAATCAACAGAATTGGCCAGCCTGCTTTTTTGAGGATAACGTTCAATTTCCTAAAATACCTTATCCAAGTCAAGATACGGTTAATATTGACGATTTAAAGGCGCCTATTCGAGCGGCGATCGCGTCATTAAGTGAACCAGATTGGCAGAATTTCTCGTTGCTTTTACTGCTGATTGAAAAATTTGGCGCCTATTTGAGTGTCGGCGAGCAAGCTGATGTCTCGTTACTTGATTGGACTCGAACCACAGCTGCGGTCGCGGCTGCATTGGCTAACCAGCCTGAGGCTAAAAATCTGGCGTTAGTGAGTGGGGATTTGTCAGGGATTCAGAATTTTATTTATACGATTTCCTCAGATGGTGCGTTAAAATCCTTACGAGCGAGAAGTTTTTATTTAGAGTTGGTTACTCAGGAGGTCGTGGAACAGTTACTGGAAACCTTGGACGTTCCCCGAACCAATGTTATTTACGCTGGGGGAGGGAACTTATATCTTTTGGTTGCGGGGGATGATGAGGCTGGACTGGACTTAACCATCAAAACCGTCCAGAAAAAATTTAATAGTTGGCTGAGGCAAAAATTTCAGGGAAAAGTCTTTCTAGCCTTGGACTACAATCGCTTTCCCGTCAGTGCGATCGCCTCCTCAGACTTCTCCCAAGTGTGGGAAGCCAGCAGCAAAAAATTAGCTCCCCAGAAGTTGCGTAAATTTAAACATGAGATTGGGGAGATGTTGCAAGTTCGAGACGCCTATACCCCCTGTCAAGTCTGTCACCGGGATGATACTCCCGACTTGAAACCCCTAAATGACAATGAAGCAGATTCCTCTCTAGCTTGTGATACCTGTCGGAGTATGTTTGAGTTAGGAGCGCGACTCTTTAAAGTCGAGGCGATCGCACGTACCAACATCGACACCCCCAAAATTCCCGGTGCATTATATCGCCTCAACTGCGGTGATTCCTATTACCACCTCTTCGATACCCCGAAACAGGCACAAGCCATCTCAAATTCCAGCTATTTTATCATCAATAACTGGACGTTAGCCAACTACAAAACGGCAAACACTAGCTTGATGTTACTTGGAAACTACGGACATCGTATTAAAGATGACGAAGAAGAGGGTCGAGACGGGTTTATTCATTCCCGAGAAATGGCAAAACGCGCTGAGGGAATCCAACGCTTTGCCTGTTTGCGGATGGATGTGGATCGACTTGGACAAATTTTTGCCAAGGGATTGGGAGACAAACAAACCCTCACCCGTTTAGGGGGATTATCTCGCCAAATGAGTTACTTTTTTAAAGTTTATCTCAACTCCTTAGCGGCGGCTCGCATCGAGAATCTACCCCATACTGCTAGGTCATTAACTTCAAAATCTCGCGAGAATCTTCTCTTTATCTATGCTGGAGGCGATGACTTGTTTGTTACCGGACCTTGGAATGAGATTGTTGAGTTTTCTTTCGATATTTATCAAGCATTCCGGGCTTATACCGGCTATAATCAAGACATTACCTTATCTGGAGGAATTAGTCTCCATGACCCCAAATATCCTCTGTATCTGGCAGCTCAGCAGTCTGGAGAGGCTGAAGAGGCGGCGAAGGGGAATGGACGTGATAGTTTAGGATTATTTGGCGAAGTCTTTAAGTGGGACGAATGGCTGGGAATCTCTCAGCATCGGTTGATTGAGTCAGAATTCCAAACCTATCTACAGGATGAGGCTAGACCTGAGTTATTTGGTATTTTTCCACTGGTTCAACAACTCCAAAGACCAGATATTAACTATACTCGTAGTTTTGTCCGCAATCTGCTCAATACCGCCAACCTACAGGCTCAAATCCTCCGAGAATTTGCAGACTCTCGCCGAAAACCTCACTATGCTAATGAACCCAAAGATACCCGCTATTATCTCCATCTCCCCCGTATCGCCTATACCCTAAGCCGACTCCCAGATAACGTCCGAACGGCGGACTCCTTTAAGCCAGTGCGGACTTCTCTGAAAAATCCTCGCACTGCACCTTACTTTAAGGCGATCGCCACCTGGCTCGAATTGTTAAACCGTAAGCCATAGACTAATGCCGAAGTATCCACCCAAACCCCTAGAAAAAAGAAACACAAGACTAAATACTCCTCACTCTTCCAGCCTTAAATCTACCATGGACATCCAAAAAACTATCATCAAGCATATAGATGGACTAGGGAGTTTTAAAGAATATTACATCCGAGATTTGGTCAATCACGCCGAAGAATTTGGCAACTTTCTAAGAAGCGAACGGCTCGAAACCAATCAAGTTCGCAAGTTTTTGGATGCCATCAATCAACTCAAAACCGAACTTACCAAAGACAATGATTTCAATCAAATTGAGACGGGGGTGGTGTTGCTCAAACCAAAACTTGCCTATGCAGCCGCGCGACAAAAGGCGGCTAAACCACTGAGTCAAGTCATGTCTAAAGCAATTGATAAAGTCAAAACAACTGAAGACTTTGAACGCCTGGTTCAATTCATTGAATCAATTATTGCCTATCATAAAGCCGCTGGAGGAAAATAACAATGACCTACGCAATGGAACAAAAACCCCTATTGGGTAAATTTCGTCTCACCAGTACCCTCCAGGTTGAAACTGGACTCCACATCGGCGGAGGCGGAGACAACTTAGATATCGGAGGATTAGATAAGCCTGTAATTCGTAATCCCCTGAATAACTATCCCTATCTTCCTGGTTCTTCCATCAAGGGGAAAATGCGCGCTATTTTAGAGCGCTTACTGAATAAGCCTCTCAATCGTGCAGGAGGAAGTGGAAC
>CAYUEH010000218.1:3219-8375 GCA_964442465.1 uncultured Laspinema sp.
CTCGGGGGTCATGGTTCTCGGGGATATGGACAAATTAGCTTCCATAACTTTAACTTCTACTATCGTAGTATGGCGCAATATCGAGAAATTGCCAAAGGAAACGCATCTTTCGAGGCCATCCAACAGGCTGAGAATACTCCCCAGTTGCTAGAAACCTTTGGACGCTTAAATGAAGAACTGCGCAAACTGCTACCCGACTCAGGAGACTCGTGATGAGCGATCGCCGATTGGTAAAACTTAACTTTGGTAACAATCCCGTTCACTTTGGCGAAGTGGGGATCGGGATTGAAGAAACCAGCGAACGACTCAGTTCTGATGGACTATTTAGTGCTTGGATTAGCCTTTATGCACGTCTCTGGGGAGCTGAGGCGGTTGAACAGCTTCTCGGGGAATTTCACAATAGTTCCTCACCCCCCTTTCGTCTTAGCTCCACCTTTGTCTATCGTCAACAAGACCAATCAGATATCTTTTATCTTCCCAAACCCCGACATCATCCCCACCACTACCCTGACGATGACTTAGCTTTCTTCAAAACTTACAAAAAGCTTCACTATCTCCCCGTCAAAATTTGGCGTCGTTGGTATCAAGAAGAAGGTTTTAGCAAACAAGACCAAGAAGAACTCATCGCGGAAACCCAAAACACGAATTTCAACCAAAATTTCTTACGACAGTCAGGAGTCTTTGACTACAAGAACTCAGCCTTTCAAGAGCATAAACTCCCTCAAGTTGCGATTGATCGCCGAACCGCCGCAACTAACCTTTATAAAACTGGATTTGTCCAATTCGTCAATCAGGAGAAACAGCAAGCAGGATTATATTGTCTGATTGAGTTTCCCCAACGGAACCCAGAACTTGAACAATCCTTGCAAGCTGCCTTACAACTCCTTAGCGAAGAAGGACTTGGCGGACGGCGTTCTCGGGGTGCAGGACGATTTGAGTTTGACTGGACTACCCTACCCCCACAGTTAGAACAACTCTTCAATCCTCCCCAACCTTCGAGTCACCACTGTTTACTCAGTTTATATTGGGACGATATTCCCTGGGATGACTCCCACTTACGTGAAAGTTATTACGAACTGCGGGAACGGCGAGGGTGGCTATCGGGTTCTCCTTCGGGGGTGAACCTCCGTCGCAAATCTGTCACCATGTTTCTGGAAGGGTCGTTATTTAAATACAAACCTCAAGGAAAACTGGCAGAGGTGACCCCCAGTGAGTTCAACCGTTATCGAGCCAAACATCCCGTGTATCGAAGTGGTGTCGCCTTAAGTTGTCCAGTTCGAGTAAAAGAGTTATCAGAGGTTCAATCATGACCCAGTCTAACCCGGTGGTGTTACACAAACCCGATGTATTTGAGTCGAAAACCATTCGTCTCACCAGTCCAATGATTCACATTGGTTCTGAGGTGCAACGACTCAACCCCTTTGAATATGTGCAAACCCCCAGGCGAGTCTATCTGGCAAACCTGGACGCTTTAGCGAAGGCGTTGTTGGAACGTGGTTATTTAAATGACTATATTCGTTGTGTCGAGGGTCGTGACAGTATTGCTGAGCTACTTGAAGATGCTTTTGGTGACGACTGGCAATTTGCGAAGGATGAACAGGGAGAACCAATTTTTCCAAAACATCGCGTGAGTCGGAAATGGCCCAATCAGAGAATTACGGACTTGCGACCCATGATTCGCAATGGGATGGGAGCTTTTTATATTCCGGGGTCATCGATTAAAGGTGCAATTCGCACGGCGATCGCCTACTATTTACTGAAACATTCTGATCAATATAATGTTCCCAGACAAAGCCGAGTCAGTGCGATCGAGCAAACGCTTAACCGTCGTCTAGGAGGTCGAGGTTTAAACAAGTATCAGCAAAAGTTTTTAGACGATGAGTTGTTTATGGATAGTCTGTTCACCGACTTTGATTTGCGCTACCAAAACAAACCTGTTCACTCGAGAATGGGACCGAATACGGACTTCATGCGTGCCATTAGGGTCGGCGACTCTGCTCCCCTATTGGAACATAAAGTCAAAAATAAAAGAGGAAAAGAGATCCCCTACAATATTCCTGTTGTTGCAGAAGTACTGGTGTCTAGTCGTTTTAATCAGCAAGATGCCAAGTATCGTGCCTCGATTTACGCCGAAATGGTTCGTAACGTGAGAACGACATTTACAATAACACTTGACTCTGAGATGCTCTCTTGGTTTCGCCATAGTCAGGGAATGAAAATCCCATTCAAAACCCTAGACGAGTTATTGGCAATTTGTCAAGAATTTGCTCAGGAACAGTGGGATTTCGAACATGATTATTGGAATGTTATTAAAAACAACCCAAATGCTAAAGGACGAAATTTAGATTTTGGTGAAGTTCGGCAGTTTTATGAGCCAGAAGCTTGTCCCTATAGCTTGCGGCTAGGCTGGGGAACTGGGATGCGGGGAACTACAGTCAACTTGAGGTTTGCTGACGAGTTGGTTGAAAAAATTCGTGATACTTGTGGAATTAAAGCACCAGGATTTGAAGCACCCAAGTCTCGACGGACGGTTTATGATCCCAAGGGAGAAATTAAATATCTTCCCGGTTGGGTAAAACTGAACTATAATTAGTTAATCGAGCATGGATGGCAGTAGTCATTTCTACAAGTCCATTGGCAAAGCCGGGTACTATGGTTTGTCTAAATGGAGTATAGTATCTCAATCTATCCTAGCTTTTGTTATCTGATACAATCTCGCTATTGCTTTTTTTGTCATGTTTTCTTACCTGAGCCACTGTAAAATTGTTGGTCTTTATGAACGGTTTGATATCGAGCAAAGTTTCCAAAAAGGTGTCAATGTCATTTATGGTGAAAATGGCGTAGGCAAAACCACTTTCCTACATATCATATCAAATTTCATCAATGAAGATTATGCTAGATTTTATGAACTGCCCTTTAAATGGATGAGATTTGAGTTTTCTGATGGTAAAATCTTTTGTCTAAAAAAAGAAGACGAAGACCAAGACGCCAAAAAATACGATAAAAACAGTGAAGCCATATATTATGTAGATAACCAAACTCGACGTGAAATAAGAATAAGCAAAGATTCTGAATTTCATGCCATAAGAAATAACGCACTTTACTTTCCATCATTCCGGTCAATGGTTGAAGCTTGGTATCTATCTAATCGTGAAAAACTAAAATTCCAAGACTCACAACGTGAAATAAGTCTAACTAAATTTTCACGAGATATTTTCGGAAATTTTGTTCCCATCATTAACTATCCATCTATCTCTGAAGTTGAAGCGGAACTTTCACGAGAACTAGAGATTGCACGTTCAATCTTATCTGATATTGATCGAAAAGTTTTAGCAGAAAGCTTTCGAGAAATTTTTTCTACTATATCGGATGACCAAAATAGTGAGGAAGCAGATCCCGATAAAATTCTTGAAGAAATCCAAGAACTTGCAGAGAATATTAAAAAGTATCCTTTAGATAACTCGGTCTTAGGGACTGATATTAGACAAGAAATTTTCGACATTATTGAAAATAAAGATAAGCTTGAAAAGCACTCCTTTTCCAAGCTGCTAATAATTTATCGTAATGCAATGAAAGAAATCGTTGAAGCAGAAGAACATAATTTCTCCAGAATAAAACATTATTTAGATACTGTTAATGGCTTTCTTGTAGGAAAAAAGCTACAGATCGTTCCAGATGAAAATAGCAAAAAGTTACGACTGTCATTTAGCCTGTTTTCAGGACGACGAGAGTCAAATCAAGAAACGAATGAGAATTGGAATATTCTTTCTTCTGGTGAACGTCAAGTTGTAACATTAATTTATACAGCAATTTATCTAAGATCGCAATCCTTAGTACTGATTGATGAGCCAGAAATCTCTCTTCATGTAGATTGGCAACGAAAACTGATACACAGCCTAGAGAAACATCTACAAAACAAGCAGATTATTGCCTGCACCCACTCACCAGTTATTGGAGCAAATCATGATGGAAGTTTCCAAGCCTTAAATCTTAGATTTACCGATATTAGTTTATGGAATAAGGCTCCTTTATATAGAAATTCTGAAAATTTTTTAGAGGGTGAAGATATTGAAAATGAAGACGAAATTACGTATGTGTCAAATCAAG
The DNA here is from genome assembly GCA_964442465.1 of uncultured Laspinema sp. Taxonomy (GTDB): domain Bacteria; phylum Cyanobacteriota; class Cyanobacteriia; order Cyanobacteriales; family Laspinemataceae; genus Laspinema. The sequence continues at coordinate 7,327 of CAYUEH010000218.1, forward strand.
AACAAAAATAGATTATTTTTAGTATGACTCAGTCAAAATATACTCCGGACGAGTACATCCGTTATTTACAAATGAGTAACAATCAGCATTTGTTGGTGGAGGGGAGTTCTGATAGAAAAGCTTTTCTAGCCCTGTTTTATCATTTTGATCTAAATCAAGATTTAGTGATAGACATTGATACAGGTGAAATGATACATAAAGTTACAGATCACCCTGAAAATAGACAGAAAATCGAGTACATTGCTCAAAAAGTTCGGGGGCAATCCTATTCCAATAAACTCATCACTTTTGTTGATCGTGAATTTAGAAGATTTGTAATCGAAACAACAATTGAAGACACTTTGCAGGGACACTACCAACAAGAAAGACTTATTTGGACAAGAGGTCATTCTTTAGAAAATTACTTTTTAAATCGGTTGATTATCAAAGATGTTTTTGAAGAGTTGAGTGAGAGTGAGTTTTTTTATAAAGCAATTGTTGAATTTGAGAACGTATTTGATGATGCTTTAAAATGGTCGGCTGCAATTAGTTTAGCTGCTAAGGAGCTTAAAATGATCCAGGAGTGTGATAAATCCTTTTTAGATAATCGCTACTGGACATTATTGCATTTATGCGAAAATGAAGTAAAATTAGACCACCAAGAGTGGATCGAGATTGTCGTAAGGGAAAAAAAGTTCAAACAACCGGAGGTTGAGAGTCTTTTTTTTGAAACATACAAATTTGTTGAAATAATTTCTAGCAAACAACAAATCCATAAATGGATCTGTCATGGTCATCTTGGAATAAAGTTTGTTTGGTTAGTTTATTTAAGATGTTTTTTCGAGCAATGTCCGACTGATCAATTTAATAAAAGCCTTCGAAAACTAACAAACTATGAACGCAGAGACCATACACTTCGAACCACTTGGGCAAAACATTCTGCTAATGAAGCTTGTGTTTACCCTCGTGAAGTTATTGAAATGTTGGCCAATCAAATCGACTCATGATAATGCTTATCCGATCGCACTGGACCCTAACCCCATCCGATACCGCCGTTCTCCCCCGTAGCT
>CAYUEH010000219.1:0-8361 GCA_964442465.1 uncultured Laspinema sp.
AAACTTGGCAATTCGACCCTTCAGAACAGGGTCAACAGGGGCGGGTGATTCCAGTCCCCTTTGAACTGTAAGCTGTTATGTTGCCGAGTACAGAGGAACAGGAATGATGGAGAGTGGAAATTGGCAGGAGTGGGTGACGGTTTGGGGTTATTTGGGCTTTACCTTGTTGATTATGGGTTGCATTTGGGTGGCGGGGAAACGATAAGCGATCGCCTCCGGGCGATCGCCAAGAGGTGCGTTTGAGGAAATTGCAAAAGTCTCTACCCAGAGTGGGGTTGACAATGCCAAAATTGAAGTTAGAGACTGGCTTACTCACTCAACCCTATTCTCCAATGAAACAGCATCACGAAGCCCTCGACGGCAGCGAAGGGCGATCGCATCAACTTCTGGCAGCCCTACCCGTGGGGGTGGCCCTGATTAACCCCGAGGGCAACCTCGCTTATATGAATGATTATTTCCAGCAGTTGCTGGGGGCAGAGATTTTGTCTGGGGAGGACAACCCAGGACCGAGGATGGCTTCCTGGGCAGGTTCTGACCCTTGGCGGCGATCGCTTTTAGGAGAACCCCTGACCCTTGAGACGATCCACCGGAATCACGGGGGTCAGAAAATCGCTCTAGAACTGCGATCGGTGCCGGTGTGGGATGACAATGGAACGATTACGGGGGCCCTGATGACCGTGGCGGAGATGGGCGATCGCCAAAGCCCCGGGGACGATCGCCCTGAACCGGACTCCCGTGGGGAGGCAGGGATTACGGCCTTAGAATATCTCACCTACCAGGATCTCTGTACAACGGTTCTGGAAAATGCTGATACTTTGATCTACTGTGCCCAGGTTTCCGGGAGTCGGCACTGGGAGTATCACTACTGTTCTCCCAGTGCCGAACTGATTTTAGGCTATACATCCACGGAGTTGTTAACCCAACCCCGTTTATGGTTATCACACATTCACCCGCAAGACCGAGAGGCCGTCGTTCAACCGGCATTAGCACAACTCAAGGGCGGAGAAAAACTCACATTAGAGTATCGATTTCAGCATAAAAATGGGAGTTGGCGCTGGATTTCCCAGACCTTGGCTGTGCAACCCGAGGCGGCGAGAGAGGCCTGGTGGGTGACGGGAATTGCCTTAGATATTACCGAACGCAAACAGGCCGAAAAAGCGCTCCGGGAGAGTAACCAGCGCTATGCGGCACTGGCTCAATCCTCACCGGTCGGCATTTTTCGCACGGATCTCCAGGGCCATTGCCTCTATGGGAATGAGTGCAGTTTTGAAATGATTGGCTTATCGGAACAAGAGTCAATGGGACTGGGGTGGATGAGCACATTACACCCACAGGACCGCGATCGCACGATGACGGCTTGGTTGAATTTTGTCCAACAGGGGATTCCCTTTAATTGTGAGTACCGCTTTCTGCGCCCCGATGGCACTGTCGTTTGGGTCGTCGGACAGGCGGGGATTGAAAAAGATGCAGAAGGCAATCCGGTGGGATATGTCGGCACGATTACGGATATCACGGAACGCAAACAAGTTCAAGCGGCGCTGCAAGTGTCAGAGGAACGACTCAAAGCCTTGTTGGAAAACGCCTCAGTGCTGATTTCCAGTGTTCGGGTCGATCGAGACCGCACTTGGGAGTATGAGTATATCTCTCCTGGGGCTGCTACCTTGGTCGGATTCACGGCGTCAGAACTGTTAGCGGAACCGGACCTCTGGCTATCACGGTTGCCGAGGGAGGATTTAGATGCCGTTCTGGTTAATTTAAAACGGGTTTTGGTGGAAAGGGCGATCGAAGTTGAATATCGGTTTCGCCATAAAAATGGCGAGTGGCGGTGGTTATTACAAACCCTAATTTCCCGATGGGATGAAATGGCAAACTGTTGGATGATTACCGCAGTTACTCAGGATATTACCGAACGGAAGCAAGCCGAACAACTGCTGGCGGATTATAATCGGACCTTGGAAATGGAAGTGCGCGATCGCACCGCTGAACTGGCGCAAATCAATCATCGCTTAGAGCAAGAAATCCGCGATCGTCAGGAGATTGAAGCCTCCCTGCGCAAGAGCGAACAGACCTTATCGGCCATTCTGGAAAATGTGGGAGCCTGTATTTATATCAAAGATTTAAACAGTAAATATCTGTATATGAATCGCCTCGGGGTCGAATGGCTAGGCGGGGTTAAAGCTGAGGTAATTGGCTCGGATGACTTTAAGTTTTTCCCCCCGGAAATGGCTCGATTTATGCAAGAAAAAGACCAAGAAGTGATTCAAACTGGCTCAACCATCCAGTTTTTTGATGTCGGGGTGATTGAAAAAGACAACCAATGGCACGATTATTTAACCATCAAAGTTCCCCTGAAAAATCCCGATGGCAGCATCTATGCCATCTGTGGAATTTCCACGGATATTACGGAACTCAAACACACGGAAAAAGCCCTCCGGTTAAGCGAAGAACGGATTCAAGCCCTTTTAAATGCGATTCCCGATCTGATGTTCCGGCAACGGATTGATGGCACTTATCTGGATGTCCAGTCTCAAAAGCCGATTTTCAATCTCCCCCCGAAAGCGCTAATTGGGAGGAATTTGCGAGATTTTCCCATGCCTGAATCTATCAAAACGAATTTGTTTGAAAGGTTCCAACGGGCGGTAGAAACCGGAACTTTGCAAACTTATGAACATGACCTGGAACAAGAGGATGGGGTACATAGCTACGAAGCTCGCATTGTCAAAAGCGGGGTAGACGAAGTGGTTTGTATCGTCCGGGATGTCACAGAACGCCAGCGTGCAGAAGCGGCTTTACATGAAAGCGAAGAACGGTATCGTTCGGTCATTGCCGCGATGGCGGAGGGGGTTGTCTTACAGGAAGCTAACGGGGAAATTCGCACTTGCAATGCCAGCGCCGAACGGATTCTCGGGTTATCTCAAGAACAAATGATGGGAAAAACTTCCCTAGATTTCGGCTGGCGATCGATTCGGGAAGATGGTTCCCCGTTTCCTGGACATGAACATCCGGCAATGGTGACCCTAGCCACGGGGGAACCTTGTGCGAATGTGATTATGGGGGTGAATAAACCCGATGGCAGCTTAACTTGGATTTCGATCAACTCCCAACCGTTATTTCACCGGGGGTCAGACCGTCCAGCAGCGGTGGTGGCCTCGTTTTCCGATATTACCGATCGCTTTGAGGCGCAACAAGCCCTCCGCCATAGTGAGGCCCGCTATCGGGCGATTTTAGAGGACCAAACTGAACTGATTGTGCGATTTCTGTCTGATGGCATGGTCACTTTTGTGAATGAAGCGTTTTGCCGATTTTTTGGGGTGACCCGAGAGGAGGCGATCGCCCATCACTATGAACCGGCGATCGTCGCAGAGGACCGAGAATATGTGGCTCAGGTTGTGGATGAAATCTCACCGCACAATCCTGTGGTGACCTTTGAAAATCGGGCGATCGCCCGGGGAGAACTCCGATGGACTCAGTGGGTGACTCGCGGCATCTTTGATGAATCCGGTCAGATTCTGGAATATCAAGCGGTGGGACGGGATATCAGCGATCGCAAACAAATCGAAGAGGCGTTAAGCACCAGTCAGCATTTTCTCCAAAAAGTGGCCGATGCCATTCCCCATATTTTATACCTGCGCGACCTTTCTACCCACACCAGCGTTTATCTTAATCAGCAATCCCTCTGTATTTTAGGCTACTCTCCCGCAGAACTGGGGGATATCAACCCGGAATGGTCTCTCGAACGCTATCATCCCGAGGACCAATCTCTGTTTTCCCAGGGAACTGCTCGATTTCTCTCACTTCAGGATAGTGATGTCCTGTCTACGGAATACCGATTCCAGCACAAAAATGGCGAGTGGCGGTGGTTGAATGCCCGAGAAGTGGTCTTTTCCCGAGATTCCGAGGGAATCCCCACTCACATCCTCGGTTCCGTTGAGGATATTACCCCCCGTAAACTCGCCGAAACGCAACTGGAACGGGCCAAAGATGCTGCCGAAGCAGCCAACCGCGCTAAAAGTGCTTTCCTCGCCAATATGAGTCATGAATTAAGAACTCCCCTCACGGCTATTTTAGGCTTTTCCCAACTGATCGGTGCTGCCACCAATCTCACCGGAGAACAGCAAGACCATCTCAATATCGTTCGCAAAAGTGGGGAACATCTCCTCGATCTGATTGAACGGGTACTGGACCTCTCCAAAATTGAGGCGGGGACAATGACCCTCAGTGAAAATGATTTTGACCTGTACAGGTTGTTGATCGATGTGCAGAATATGTTCTCCTTGAAAGCTAAAGAAAAGGGATTGGCACTGACAATTTATTCCAGTATTAATGTCCCTAAGCATATTAATACCGATCAGGTAAAATTACGCCAAATCCTGATCAATTTGCTGGGAAATGCGATTAAATTTACCCCAGCAGGTCAGGTCTCTTTACGAGTCAGTAGCGTAGGCAAAGAGCCGGACATCTGTTCGAGGTCTGGTGAGGTGGAATCAAAAATTCGCTTTGAAGTTTCCGATACGGGCATCGGCATTGATCCCGGGTATTTTGAACAGCTTTTTAAACCCTTTGTTCAAACAGGAGCGGGGAGTTGTTACCAAGAAGGGACAGGATTAGGTTTAAATATTAGCGCCCAATTTGTTCGATTAATGGGGGGTAAACTCTCGGTTCATAGCCGGGGTAAATCCTATACGGAGGGGGAGCAAGGTTGTGGAATTATCAGGGAATCATCCTCGGGTTTTAGGACCGTGACAACCTTTAAATTTGAGATTCCTGTCCGGTGCGTCACCGGGAGTGAAACTCTCGGAATTAATCCCCCTAGCGTGGTTCGAGCAATTCAGCCAGAACAACGAAGCTATCGCATGATTGTGGTGGATGATAACGAGCATAACAACCAACTGTTACTAGAAATTCTCCAACCTTTTGGGTTTGAGGTCAAACCGGCTTTTAACGGTGCAGAAGTCCTGGAAATGTGGCAGGAGTTTTTACCCCATTTAATTTGGATGGATATGCGAATGCCTAAAATAGATGGGTATGAAGCGACCCGTCAGATTAAAGATTATTGTCAGAATCATCCGGAAATTCCGGTTCCAGTGATTGTCGCAATTACTGCGAGTATTTGGGATTTTGATCAAGCAGAAATTTTGGCGGCAGGTTGTGATGGGGTGATTCACAAACCTTTTCGAGATGTAGAGATTTTTGAGGCGATCGCCACTCATTTAGGGTTATCTGTGATTGTTCCCCATACAACCCCAGAAATTTCAGTTCTCCAAGGGGAACCCATAGCATTAAACGCATCGGACCTCGCGCATCTTCCTCAGAAATGCCTCGAAAGTTTATGGGATGGTGTAGTCCAAGGGGATTTAGAACTGATTGCCTCGGCGATCGAACAAGTGGGGTTACAAGACCCCGCTTTAGCCGAAGTCCTCCAATCTTTAGCCAATCAGTATCAATTTGAAAAATTACTGACACTGATTTCAATTTAAAGTCACGTTTAGGGTTTTTATTGGGCTAAAATATGAGGAAAATATTGAGGAATAATTATGATTTATTTTTGGATAATTTTGGAATCAGTTTTTAATAATGCTTTTGATTTAAAGCGGATAACCCTTCAAGATAATAGATTTTTTGCCAAACAATGGATTACTCCCCCATCCCTCCCCAAAAAAGAGAACGCTAATCGGATTTGTAGAGCTTTGCAAAAAGTCTAATTATTGGCTCTGAATTCAATTAAATGGGGCAAGACTTTTTTGAGTCAATCCATTGAAGCCAACAAAAATGGCATGGGATATTAAGGGGTTTAGGGCTAGACTTTTTTGGAGAAAAGCGGTAGAGTACAAATAGGGCTGGTCATGCCGGTAAAACAATCCACTTGTACTGAGATCGCCCCACGGTTGCCGAATCGGGAAAAAAGGAGCGATCGCCTCCTTCACCCTCCAACTCGGACGGGTTTTAATCATTCCATCCGACTCGCGATGGAGTTCATCGAAACGTTCTCGGGTTATTGGAAGGCATCGGGAATCGGACAATCCGCCCAATATCCCCTCCAACCTAAGATATCGGATCAGGATACCGTATTCGTATAGAGAGGACAAGAAACCTTCTGCCTCTAATTTGTTGCAGATTAGCAGAATGTTGTGAAGAACCCCGGTTTGTCTTCCCGTGACTCAAGCGGAGGGAGTCGTATAGCAATCCTTGCCGGATTTGTACCCTAGCCCCTCTCCCTTGAAGGGCCGCCAACGGTTAGGGGTCGCCGATGTCTTCCACAACGACACCTCATGACTGCTATAGAGATTTTGAGTATAGCATCGGAGCTTCAAAGAAAGCAAGAATGGAAGAGTCAGGGATAACTAACTTGATTTATTTTTCAATCCCAATAATCTGCTATTATTAAAGAACAAGAACAATTGACCCTTTATTTTTTGATTAATCAATGTTTGATTGCTTAAACCTTGTCATCGCTCACCCCCACCCCTGGGAAGCAGGAGATGGTCGGGTTTTGAAGCCGCTTTAAAAGATAACCCGTTAAAAAAATACAAGGGGTTAGCCTAATAACTCGTAAAAATCTAGGAGCGTGATGTGGATAGCAAGGTATAATAGGCAATCGATAATAGAAAACCGTCTGGAAATGGGTGTGATTATTATTATTTTATCTTTTATATCTGGTGATTTCTTGGTTTTTTAAGATACAGGAGTGACTCAATCAATGATAAATCAGCGGTCCGCATCAACCCCTAAAGCTAATGTATTAGTTGTTGACGACACCCCCGTCAATCTTTTACTGTTGAACCAAATACTCTGCCGAAATAACTATAAAATCAGAGTGGCTCCTAATGGAAAGATGGCATTAAAATCCGTTTTTGCCAATCCCCCAGATTTGATTTTATTAGATATTAAAATGCCCGATATGGACGGGTATGAAGTCTGTCGTCAACTCAAGTCAGACCCAAGAACCGAGGGAATTCCGATTATTTTTATCAGCGCTTTGGATGGGGCGATCGATAAAGTAACCGCATTTAATTTAGGGGGAGTAGACTATATTACCAAACCCTTTGAACCCGTGGAAGTTTTGGCGCGCATTGAACATCAATTGCGCCTGCGGGAATTAATGGTAGAACTCAAATATCAAAATGCTCAGTTGCAACTCCTCTTAACCACCACCCAATCCATTAACGAATCAGTGGATATAGATTCCGCCTTAACCATTATTTTAGAAAAAATTTGTACAAACCTGGGCTGGGACTTTGGGGAAGCCTGGATGCCGAATGACTCTGGTACTGAACTGGTATATGGGCAGGCTTGGTATGGGAATGATGCCAAACTCGCAGAATTTCATGACTACAGCAAAACCCAGGATATTGTTCAAGGGAAAGGATTTGCTGCCCAAATTTGGCAGGAGCAAGATTTAAAATGGATTGCTGATGCATCCGTGGAAGAGTCAGAGATGTTTTCTCGCGCCGATCGCGCCGCAACTGCTGGACTCAAAGGAATGCTGGGCATTCCTATTTTGCTGCGGGATAGTACCACAGGGGAGAACTCTCAAGTGTTAGCCGTATTGGTGTTTTTTCAAAAAAATGAAATGCAACCGGACCGGCGATCGCTGGAATTGCTCAAAGCTGTTGCCAGTCAGTTAGGGTCAATGATTCAGCGCAAAAAAACCGAAGCGGCTTTAAAAAAAGCTAACTTAGAATTAGAACGGCTGGCTAATCTGGATAGTTTAACCCAAGTCGCCAATCGCCGTCGCTTTGATGAATATCTCGATTGCGAATGGAACCATGCACAACGGGAAAAACATCCCCTTTCCTTGATTCTATTTGACCTAGATTATTTTAAAGCCTATAATGATTACTACGGACATCAAGCTGGCGATCGCTGTTTGCAACAAGTCTCCCGATCCGCAGCCAGTGCAATCACTCGTAAGACCGATTTACTCGCTCGTTATGGGGGAGAAGAGTTTGTGATCATTTTACCCAATACCCACAGTTCCGGGGCGCTGAGGGTGGCCGAAACTATTCGCGATCGCCTCAAACAGTTGCAAATCCCTCACTTGGATTCCCAAGTCAGTCCTTGGGTCACCGTCAGTCTGGGAGTCGCCACCCTGATTCCCACAGAAAAAGAGCAACCCGAATCCTTAATTGCTGCTGCCGATGCCGCCCTCTATGAAGCCAAATCTCAAGGGCGCGATCGGGCCATCCTCAAACAACTTCCCCCCACCCCTTGACCCCTCAATCGGCCTTACCAGGGCATTTTTCCAGCCAATTCCTCTAAGTTGGCGCAAATTGCGATAAAGTAGTCCTGGGGTCTCACCCGTTCGCGGGTTAAACCCAGAAAAAATCCCGACTAAGGCAGCATCGATTCGTCGTTTTTATA
>CAYUEH010000220.1:0-3168 GCA_964442465.1 uncultured Laspinema sp.
GCCGATCGCCCGAGTGTCTCTATGAACCGATTGTGGTCGAAATGGAACCGGATGTCTATCGCCTCTTAGACGTTCATCAGTTACTCATCGCCCAATCCCAAATCTATGAACTCACCACCCAGATGCTACAAGAGCAAACCCGTTCCCATACCATTCAAACGGAAAAAATGGCATCTTTAGGGCGGATGGTGGCAGGAATTGCTCATGAAATTAAAAATCCCGTCAATTGTATTTCCGGAAATATGGGATTTTTATCAAACTACTGTCAAGACTTGCTAGAACTGGTGTCAGTATATGAGCAAGAAGTGGAGACGCCTTCACCGAGAATTGTCGAAACCATCGAGAATATTGATTTAGAGTTTTTAAGGAACGATTTACCGAAACTGGTGCAATCTCTGGTGGTGAGTTCAGACCGACTCACGAAGATTGTCGGCGGTTTACAAAACTTTTCTCATCTGGATGAAACATCGCGTAAACCAGCCGATTTGCATGAATGTTTGGATAGCACCCTGTTGATTTTAAACAATCAAATCAAGTATGATATTAAACTGGTCAAAAACTATGGAGACTTGCCGTTGGTGGACTGCTACTCCGGGCAGTTGAGCCAAGTCTTTATGAATTTGCTGGGAAATGCCATTGATGCGTTATTAGAACGGAAAGAAAAAGAATCCGGTAATTTGAATAAAAATCAAGCATGGACACCGCAGTTAGCCATTGCCACCGAACTAATCAACCGCGAAGACCAATCCGCAGTCATTATCCGAATTGCCGATAATGGGATGGGAATTCCTACTCAAATTCAACAGCGGATTTTTGACACCTTTTTTACGACCAAACCCGTAGGCAAAGGGACCGGATTAGGATTAGCGATTAGTAATGAAATTGTCCGCGATAAACATAAAGGTCAACTCAATCTCAACTCTCAAGAGGGAGTCGGTACGGAATTTGAAATTATCTTGCCCTTAGACAGAAAACCCGAGATTGAGTTAAGACTGGACAAGGAATAATTTGGGTTGGGGTACCGCGAAGCTTATCCTCGCAACTGCCAAATTTTCACTGTTGTATCCTCGGTGCCACTGACGAGGGTATTGCCATCGGGAGTGAAGGCGACGGCATACACAACCCCCGATCGCCCCCAGCAGGTGCGCTTTTCTTGTCCAGTTTTGACATCCCATAGCACAATAGAAGTATCATCACTTCCCGAGGCGAGGGTTGCGCCATCGGGGGAAAATGCCACGGAATTGACCCCGGTGGAATGTCCGGTGAGAGTGCCGAGTTGTTGTCCCGAGGGCAGTTCCCACAACAAAATCGTGCGGTTCGCACAACCACTGGCGAGAAAACGACCACAGGGAGAAATGGCGATCGCATTCACGGACCCTGAACGTCCCCAACCCGTCTGTGTATCCGCCTGAGTCGTCACATCCCAAAACACAATGGAAGTATCCTCACTTCCCGAGACTAACGTGCGGCGATCGGGAGAAAAAGCCACGGAATTCACCGCAGCAGAATGCCCCATCAGAGGGGGAAATAACCGCCAAGAAGAGCTTTCCCAGAGGGCGATCGCCCCATCGGTTCCTCCTGCCGCCAACAGTCGGCCATCCGGGGAAAAAGCGACAGATTTAACTCCTGATGGCGCTTTGAGCAGGCGCAGAATCCTGCGTAACGTCACATCCCACAAGGCGATCGCCCCACCGCCACTGCCTGCGGCCAACAATCGACCATCCGGGGAAAAGGCTAACGCACTCACCCCAGCAAAGGGTTCCTCGGGCCAACTACTGCGCAGGGTGGGCAATTCTTGACCCTCATGGAGTTGCCACCATTTAACCCCAGAACGACTGCCACTGACGAGCAACTGACCATTGGCACTAATAGCAACTGCTTTGACGGGTGCACCATGTCCCACCAAACTGCCAATTTCCGACACGGTAATCGGAGGGGTACTCACGCGCACCGTGGCGATCGCCCGTTGGGGGGTTGGTGCAGGCGATCGCGATTGCGGGGTGATGGTCCTACTCACTTTGGACGGGGTGGCCTTCAACCCTTGGATCAGGTCCTCCGCCGATTGATAGCGCCGTCTCACACTACTTTCAATTGCCTTATCTAGGACCGTAGCGAGGCGATCGCTGACTTTGTTAATCCCTAAATACTCACGCCAAACAAAGGTACTTTCCATCGCATCATACATCTCAAACGGTTCCCGGGTCGTCAACAAGTGAATACAAGTCACCCCCAAACTGTAGAGATCACTGGCAAATACCGCCTTGCCAAAAGTTTGTTCCGGGGCCGCATAACCCTTCGTGCCAATGGTCGTCCCCGTTTGATTCAGAGTCGTTCCTGTGGCATATTTAGCTGCGCCAAAATCCACCAAGACTAACTTGCGATCGTGACGACGGCGAATAATATTTTCCGGTTTAATATCCCGATGAATCACCTTGCCTTTGTGGACAAAATCTAAAACCGGCAATAAATCCTCCAGCAGACTAACAATTGCGGATTCAGAAAATCGACCCTGTTCCGCGAGTTCTTCCGTTAAATTTTGGCCATCAATAAATTCCTGGACAATATATTGCCGATTTTCCTGTTCAAAATGAGCAAACAGTTCCGGAATTTGGGAATGTTTACCCAACTGTTCCAGGCGAATCGCCTCCTGCTGAAATAATTGATTCGCCTTCTCCGAATTCTGTTGGGATTGGGGATAAAATTGCTTAACCACACATTGCGGTTTCGAGGGTTTGAACTCATCCAGTGCCAACAGCGTTCTGCCAAACCCTCCCGTCCCGATCAGTTTGACCAAACGATACCGTTGTGCCAACACCAGCTTGGTACCACAGGCGCGACAAAACATCGTCAGGTCAGGATTTATCGGATTCGGACAATCGGGATTCGGACAGTAACTCATCAACAAAGTTTCCCAAGGGGTTATTTCTATGTTAAATCTTGGTTCGCTAATCTGAAACATAGCATCTCGGCCCTAATGGGGAGATTACCGATGGGGGGTCCTAAACTAGAGGTCCCAAGACTGGGATTGTCTTCCGTTGCATTCCCACCGATTCTGCATCGTGTTAGTCGGGGGGTGAGGGTTTAAAGCCTGTAGGGTGGGTACTTCCGCAGATTAAGAGAATTCACCCTCAATGTAGAGGCGATTCTCGAATCGCCAGTCAACCCAGG
>CAYUEH010000220.1:3268-8349 GCA_964442465.1 uncultured Laspinema sp.
TAAGAGAATTCACCCTCAATGTAGAGGCGATTCTCGAATCGCCAGTCAACCCAGGATGGTAGAACCCACGGTCCTCACCCTGGACAGATTAAGAGAATTCACCCTCAATGTAGAGGCGATTCTCGAATCGCCAGTCAACCCAGGGTGGGGGCTGTGCCACATCCTCCTCATACTCAGGCAACCCTTAATTTGTAGGGGCGCTTCTCGAAGCGCGGCTACAGGAAATAACGATAAGGGGTGATTCAATTTATCTTATGGATAGGCGCTTCTCGAAGCGCGGCTACAGGAAATAACGATAAGGGGTGATTCAATTTATCTTATGGACAGGCGATCGCTCTCGCGCGGCTACAGGAAATAACGATAAGGGGTGATTCAATTTATCTTATGGACAGGCGATCGCTCTCGCGCGGCTACAGGAAATAATGATTTGGGGTGATTCAATTTATCTTATGGACAGGGCTACTCCTTTAGTCCGCCTCTTAATGCCAACACCTTAACCGGACTAATTCCTGGTAGACCCACCCAGGGTGGGAGATTGGCCCCCTGAAACCGACCCGGACTGGATTGGGGAGTACCCCTGGCCCCCTTGGCGATCGCGTGTGGGTTACCCACCCTAGGCTAACTTGGGAAAATTGCGTTACTTTTGATGAGGACTCCACCGGAACCTCATTGACCCCCAGTGATGATCAGGACCGCGATCGCCACCGAAGATCAACCCAACCCGCGACGGATTCAGGGTTTGACCCGAACCCACCCCCGATTCCCTAAACCGCCATTGCTGTCCCACCTATAGGTTATTAGCTATCGAAGATCGAGGAAAAAACTATGGTAGGAATTGACGAGATCGTTCGGGCGATTCTGGCGATCGCTCGCGTTGCCACTCCCGTCATCATTAATACCGCTAGACGTAACGAATTAGTTATTAAATTACTCAAAAAATTTCAAATTGATGCAGACCATCCTCCGGCAGATTTTACCGGAGTTTATCGGTATGCCTTAGTCGAATATGGCATTCAAAACCTCGATAACTTCGATGTGGACCAACTCCAACTCGTCCTCGAACTCTTCCGCCAAAACGAAATTTATCATGGCTTTCGGAAAGCCTTCGATCGCAACGACCCCTATACCCTCCTCACCGAAGCCGAATCCTATATCGATGGTTTTGCCTTGGGGGATAAAATTCGCGAAAGCCATATTGACTATCAGCGGGAACTGGCAAAATTTAGCAGCATTTTCATGGAAATTGCCAACCGCACCCGCACCCCGGCTGAAGTCTTGGAATTTCGCAAAATTGAAGATTTGCGCTACAATACCACCCAAATTTTAGAGCGCCTGGAAAACCTCAATGCCCTAGAAGACCTCCGCCAAGAAATTGCCAAACTCACCGCCAGCGAACCCGACCCCATTCTTCCGGCAGCCGGAAACCAACCCCGCCTTAACTCAGCATTTGCGAGGCAATTACGCAACTGGTTAGAAGCCTTATATGACTTCGAGTCCTACGAAGTTCAAACTGCGACTTATTTTGAATGGATTATTAATATCCGCGCCCGTCGCGGGTTCGATCGCATTGTGGTCCGAGGCATCGAAGGAGAAGTTACGATTAGCGATGTCAATCATTTACGGGAATCTGTCGAGGTTCAAAAAGCCGATGAAGGCTGGTTAGTGGCCCCGAGGCGGATTAGTCAAGCGGCAGTTGATATTGTTGAAAATGATGAGGTTTTATTCTGCTACACCTTTGACGAACTCATCGACGAAGTGGCAGATTTTAGTCGATATATCGACTGGTTAGAAGCCGAAGTCATGCAGCGAGACATTGAGCGCTTATATGTCCCCCTGGCCTGCACTAAAGAAGAACTAGACCCGATCACCCATCAACGGATTGCCAAAAGTCGGTACGATGAACGCAACGGCTGGATCGACCGCTATATCAACCGTTGGCTGGATGACCCGGCGAAAGAACATATCTCCATTTTAGGGGAATTTGGCACCGGAAAAACTTGGTTTGCCCTGCATTATGCCTGGGAAACGGTTAAGAAATATCGCGATGCCAAAGAAGAAGGATTGCCCCGTCCGCGTCTGCCTTTAGTCATTCCCTTACGGGATTATGCCAAAGCCGTCAGTGTCGAATCCTTGTTTTCAGAATTCTTTTTCCGGCAGCATGAAATTGGCTTACCCGGTTACTCTGCCTTTGAGCAATTAAATCGCATGGGCAAATTATTATTAATTTTTGATGGCTTTGATGAAATGGCCGCCAAAGTCGATCGCCAACAAATGATTAATAACTTTTGGGAACTTGCCAAAGTTGTTGTTCCCGGGTCCAAAGTCATCCTCACTTGTCGGACCGAACATTTTCCCGAAGCTCAAGAAGGACGCGCCCTTTTAAATGCGGAATTAAAAGCCTCCACCGCCAATTTAATTGGTGCAACTCCCCAGTTTGAAGTTCTGGAAATTGAAAAGCTCAATTCCACCCAAATCCGCGACGTGATTAGCAAACGGGCAACAGCGGCAACGGTGGAAAAAGTCATGAGAAATGCCAAATTGTTGGATTTGGCAAAACGTCCGGTGATGATTGAGTTAATTTTAGAAGCCTTACCGGAAATTGAGTCAGGAAAACCCATTGATTTATCCCGAATTTACTTTTATGCCGTGCGCCGCAAAATGGAACGGGATATTAAAACCGAGCGCACGTTTACCTCAATGGCGGATAAGTTATATTTCCTCTGCGAATTGTCCTGGGAAATGCTCTCTAGCGATCGCATGAGTCTCAACTTCCGAGAATTTCCCAACCGCCTGCGTCGCCTCTTCAGTACCGTGGTCCAACAACAAAAAGATTTAGACCACTGGCATTATGACATGATGGCTCAAACCATGCTGATTCGTAATGCCGAAGGGGACTATACCCCCGCCCATCGCTCACTCTTAGAGTTTTTTGTCGCCTACAAATTTGCCGTGGAATTGGGCATTTTAGCCCCGGATTTTGCAGAATTTGCCGACCTCAAACAGTTTCCCCCTCCGTCCGAACTCTCCCAAACCTTTGGCAAAGCACCCTTAACCCAAGCGGTGTTAGAGCTATTATTGCCCAGTGTTGACCCCGGAGAAACCACCAAAACTCGATTATTACAATTAGTCCAATCCACCCAAGGTCAATGCGAAAATGAAGCAGGATATCTCGGAGGAAATGCGGTTACCTTACTGTTAAAACTTGACCCCAATGCCTTAGATAATAGTGACCTCCGGGATACGGTCATCTTAGGGGCTGATTTTACCTCGGCTAATTTACGGAATGTCAATTTAGCCCAAGCGAATTTAAAACAATGTACCTTTACAACCGTCTTTGGAACCGTTTTATCCGCAGCATTTAGTCCCGATGGGGAGTGGTTTGCTACGGGAGATGCCAATGGGGAAATTTATTTATGGCAAGTGGAGGGGAAACCCTTAGTGTTGTGCCAAGGACATTCTGCCGCAGTCTGGTCCGTGGCAGTCACCCCCGATGGCAAAACCCTGGTTTCGGGTAGCGATGATGGGACGGTCAAAACCTGGGATGTCCGGACGGGGAACTGTCTGCAAACGTTGCAGGGTCATAGCCATTTTGTGCGATCGGTCGCCGTTACTCCTGATGGCAAAACTATCGTTTCTGGGAGTAACGATCGCACCCTTAAACTCTGGGATTTAGAAACCGGCAACTGTCATACAACCTTATACGGACATGGTAGCATCATCTGGTCTGTAGCCATCACCCCCGATGGCGAAACCATCGCCTCCGGTAGCGCGGATCAAACCGTGAAACTCTGGGATGTGGAAACCGGCGTCTGTCGCAAAACCCTAGAGGGACATACGGAGTGGGTTTTATCCGTGGCAATCACCCCGGATGGCATCACCCTCGCCTCCGGTAGTGCGGGAGGAACCGTGAAACTCTGGAATTTAACCACCGGAAACTGTCATACCACCTTAGAGGAACAGAGTAGTTCCGTTTGGTCCTTAGCAGTTGCTGCGGATAACCGCACTCTCATCGGTGGGAGTGCTGATGGGACGGTGAAAGTCTGGGATATGACCACCGGGGACTGTGTACATCGGTTACCGGATCATAATAGTCGGGTGGGAACTGTGGCCATTGCTCCCGATGGCCGCACTTTGGTCTCCGGAAGTGATGACGAAACTGTGAAACTTTGGGATATTGTGCGAGGAGAATGCCTCACCACCCTACAAGGATATGCCAGTGCAGTTTGGTCCTTGGCCCTCGCCCCCGATGGCAACACCCTCGCCTCCGGCAGTGCCGATCGCCGCGTCAAACTCTGGGATTTAACCACTGGCGAATGTTTGAACACCGGGCAGGGACATCCCAGTAAAGTGCTATCGGTCGCCATTCCCCCCACGGGAGACTATCTCACAAGCATCAGCGACGATGGCACTCTCCATCGTTGGGATATGCAGACAGGTGAGCCTCTCACGACCCCCTGGAACCCTCCCAGTTCTGGGGAAGTGATGGCATTGTCCCCAGATGGTAAAACCTTAGCCTGCGGGAGTGCGGACTCTACGGTGAAACTCTGGGATTTGCAAACGGAACAGGGGATGAAACCCTTACCCGGCCATACCAGCGCGGTCGTCTCTCTCTCTTTCAGTAGCGATAGCACTATCCTGGTTTCCGGGACCGATGATGGCACAATGAATTTATGGGATTTTCGGACAGGGGAATGCCTGAAAACGTTACAGGGTCAAGGCGATTACGTCTGGGCCGTGGCAGTTTCCCCGGATGGTCAAACCCTCGCCTCTGGCCGGGAAGATGGTACAGTGAATCTCTGGGATGTAGAAACCGGAGACTGTCTCAAAACCTTAGAGGGACATGGGAGTGCCGTGTTATCCCTGGTGTTTCATCCCGACGGGAAAACTCTCGTTTCTGGGAGTTATGATGAAACCATCAAAGTGTGGGAGTTGGAGTCAGGAGACTGTGTACAGGCGATCGTGAATAAACCCTATGCCGGGATGGATATTACCGGGGTGACGGGATTAACCGAGGCCCAAAAAGCCACCCTGAAAGCATTAGGGGCGATCGAGCAGTAGAGTTTATAAAGATAGCCCTGTCC
>CAYUEH010000221.1:0-8344 GCA_964442465.1 uncultured Laspinema sp.
GTCTCATTTGTCAAGTTTTTACAAAAGTTAAAATTTAGCTCAAAATATGCTACAAATTGTTAAGGATTTTGGTTAAAATGCCAAAAAAATAACGTCGCCAGAAACTACCGCTGAACCAAAATAGACTAACGACTTATCAGGAAGGTTAGCAGGGAGTCTCTCGATCTGGACATCGGAGGGCCATGCTTTCGACTTGCATCTATCTCTCAATGAGGAATGGGTTCGGCGGCGAATGGTCGGGGTTTGCATCACTCTTTCCAGGCGGCACTATCATTCGGATGTGTGGGATCTGAGTACCACAGTCTAACTCGGTGTTCCGGCGATCGCGGTGCGGAACTTTTGAACCTGGAAAAAGACCAGTCAAAAGTCTGAAATCAGCGATCGCCGGAACGGGGACTCCACTCCACAACTCCGGAAACCCTATCTGCATTCCATACCAGGAGGATTCCCACCATGCAACAGATTTCAGTCCATCAATCCCTCAAGGTGCAACCCAACCCCACCCTCAATAGCAATCCCAAAACCAGCCGATCGCCATCCTCGAAGATTCCAACTCCCTTGCAGTCAAGCGAAGGCGTCTTATCCCAATTTGTGGAATATGTTCCGGCAGCGGTGGCAATGGTCGATCGCCAAATGCGCTATTTGGCCTGGTCAAGACGGTGGTACAGTGAATATGGTTCCGGCGATCGCACCTGTGCCATTGGGCGATCGCATTATGAACTCTTTCCCCATCTGTGTGAATCCTGGCAACGGCGCTATCAACATTGTATAGAAACCGGAGAGCCCTTATGCCATGAGGATTGTCTCATTAAACCCAATGGCAAACTCGAATGGGTGAAATGGGAGATTCAACCCTGGATCGCCGCTGATGGCGAAATTGGCGGGTTGATGTTGTCTGCCGAACTCCTCACCGAGCGCAAACAACTCGCCGACGCCTTGCAACTCACCCAGTTTGCAATGGATAAAGCGGCAGATGCCGTCCTCTGGATGACCCCAGACGCCCACTTGAGCTATGTGAATGAAGCCGCCTGTCAGTTACTCGGCTATACCCCAGAAGAGTTACGCGCCCTCACCGTTTCTCAAATTGACCCCGCCTTCTCTCCCCCGATTTGGGCCGAACATTGGCGAGCGATCAAACAGTTTAGAACCTTTACCTTTGAATCCAATTACCTCACCCAAGAAAATCACTCAATTCCAGTAGAAGTCCGGGTCAATTATTTAACCTTTAATGGTCAAGAATATCACTGTGCCTTCGTGCGCGATATTAGCGAACGCAAACAAGCCGAATCCGACCTACACAATGCCAAAGAGCAACTCCAAGCCGTCTTGGATGCAGTTCCCGGTTTAGTCTCTTGGGTCAGTTCTGATTTACGCTATTTGGGGGTGAATCGCCATTTAGCCGCAGCGTTTCAAATGCCGGTCGATAGCTTTGCCGATCGCCCGGTGGGATTTTTACAAACCAGTCCCAAATTCTCCGAGATGGTTCAGGACTTTTTTGCCAGTCCTGAACTCACCCAATCCACGGAAATCACCCTAGAATCCAAGGGAGAACCCCGCAGCTATTTAGTGGTTTCTCAGAAATACCACAAAGGAACCAAAGCCGTTTTTATCGGCATTGATATTAGCGATCGCAAACAAATGGAGGTGGCTTTACGCCGGAGTGAAACCCTCTATCGTACCCTAGCCAAAAACTTTCCCAATGGGACCGTTTGCCTCTTCGATAGGGACCTGCGTCACACCCTAGCCGAAGGAACCGAACTCCCCAAAGTTGGCTTATCTAAAGAATTAATCGAAGGCAAAACTCTCCCAGAAGCCTTCCCCTCAGACATTGCCAATCTCTACGAAACCCTCTACCGCGATGCACTCGCGGGCAAAGAAAGCGTGACTGAAGTTCCCTTTGGCAGTCGTCTCTATTTGGCTCATACCTTACCCCTGAAAAATGAACAGGGAGAAGCCATTGCCGGAATGATTATGACCCAAAATATTACCGAACGCAAACAAGCCGAAGATGCCCTGCGCCGTTCGGAAGAACGATTCCGACAAAAAGCTGAAGAACTCAAACATACCCTACAGGAATTAAAACAAACTCAAACTCAACTGATTCAAACCGAAAAAATGTCTAGTCTCGGTCAATTGGTGGCTGGAGTGGCTCATGAAATTAACAATCCCGTGAGCTTTATTTATGGAAATATCGCTCATGCTCGCCAATATGTCCGGGACCTTTTAGAGCTAGTGGAACTGTATGGAAAAGAATATCCAGAACCCACTCAGACGATTCAACAGCATATCGAAGGAATTGGCCTAAATTTTCTAATGGAAGATTTTCCCAAGCTGATGTCTTCCATGCAGGTGGGAGCCGATCGCATTCGGGAAGTCGTCCTGTCTTTGCGAAACTTTTCCCGTTTGGATCAAGCTCAGAAAAAGTCGGTGAATATTCATGAAGGGATTGATAGTACCTTACTGATTTTACAAAATCGTCTCAAGGCGAAAGCTGGAATGCCAAGCATTGAGGTGATTAAAGAGTATGGGGAACTTCCTGGGATTGAATGCTATGCCGGACAACTGAATCAAGTCTTTATGAATTTACTGGGGAATGCGATCGATGTTTTAGAGGAAGAGGGGCAAAAACATCTCAAAATGCGAGCAACTGTTCCGAAAATGACCGGGGATTCTCCCGGAACGTTTACTCCCCGGATTTGCATTCGCACCGAACGGGTGGGGGACTGCGCCTTGATCCGGATTTCAGATAATGGTTCAGGAATGACTTCTCAGACAAAAGAACATATTTTTGAGCCGTTTTTTACGACCAAAGACCCAGGGAAAGGCACGGGACTGGGTTTGTCGATTAGCTATCAAATTGTGGTGGAAAAACATCATGGCAAAATTGAGTGCAAGTCCGCCCCGGGATTGGGAACGGAATTTCTGATGACATTACCCATTCCCTAAGGGCGATTAGGGGAGTGGATCCCGGTGCGAAATCGAATCGCCAAGGGACACTGAGTTTCCGTGTCCCTACGGTTGACAAGGTGTTCTGAGTTGAGTTAACCAAGAGGGAAAAGTTGGAAGAAAGGGGTTCAGCGTGGACAAAATGACTCCCGTTGCTGCCTTTTAACTCGGGGGTTTAAAATTTTTTTAATTTTTATGAACAAAAAATCGAGCGCACTGTTCTTCTGATATGTTTGTAGTCATGCAATCGGAACAGGGAAGGGATGATTGAAGGAGTTACAAATATTCACAATAATTCCCAACTACCTCAAACAGAAGTCAGACCAATTTTCGGGAACTTTTGTGTCGGAGCAAACAACGGTTAATCGGAAACAAGTCCTAAACTATAAACGTGATGGGTGGGGAATAGGGTGAAAATGAAGACTCAGAGGGGGCAGAAAATGAGCAGGGCAGGATTGGCCCTGGGATTATTGGCGATCGCCGGGGGTGTGTTTGTCCTGGACCAGCAGGGTGGAGGACTGGGTTGGGGAGGCCACCTTGCCCAGATCCCAGGACAGTTCCCTGTGGCGGCGATCGCAGCGACTCCTCCGGGGTTCTCCGTCGTTTCAAGTCGTCCTGATTCTTTCTCCACTCGGGCAAGAGGGGTGAGAGCACACCCCTTAAGAAAAGTCGGAAATCTCACCGGAGGCGATGGTCGTCCAAAGGAGCTAAACTTGATAAAAAATGGATTATTCATTAATAACCCATTGACCAAGTTTCAGAAATTAATCCGAGTTTTAAATTTCTATTTTTTTCCAGAGACTTTCTCAATTTCAGTGAACTTAAAAGAGGGAACCCCTAGAGTTGGTGACCCGGACAACCCTCAACGGTCTCAAGATGTGTCCGAATCATCCTTCCTGGTGGTAATCAACCCCGAGGAACCCCTGCAAAAGCCCTATCAAATTGCCCTGTTGATCTTCCTAAGTACCACCGGAACATTCCTGATGCTGCACTATATGAGTCTGAGAATGCAAACCCAGTTTAAAGCCCAAATCACCGAGAAGGAAGCATTGCCAGTCTCCCCAGACGGATTATTGAGTCTGCTCGATACCAACCCAGCCTTTAACTGTGCCATCAAACCGAATGGCACAGTTTTCTTTATGAATCAAGCCATGTTAGAGCGGGTAGGTTATACTCATGCAGAAGCCTTGGGAATGAATTATATTAAGACATTTATCCCCGAAGCTGACCGGCCATTGGTCTCTCAAACCTGGGCGCAACTCACCCAGGAAACCCAACCCCAACGAATCCAAAACCGCCTCCTCACAAAGCCGGGAGCAGAAATCTGGGTGGAGTGGTGTGTGCGGGCCGTGTTCACAGGCGATCGCCAGACCTTAGACTATTGGATCGCTACCGGCATCGAAATTGAAGACCCGAGTCGCATCGAAGCTCACACTCGTCTGTGGGAGAACATGACCCAGGCGGTGAGTGCAGCGCCGGATTTTGAATCCGCCTTGAAAATCGCACTTTGTAGTCTCGGAGAAACCCTGGGATACGCTGCCGGAGAAGCCTGGGTTGCCAACCCCGAGGGAACCGCTTTAGACTGTTCTGGATTGTACTACGCTGCACCAGGAACCTCCTACGCCGCCAGGTACAGGACTGGTTTGCGCTTGGAGTTCAATCACGGGTTACCCGGACGAGTCATGGCATCGGGAGAACCGGAATGGATTGCGGATCTCGCCGCAGAACCCGAGAAAGGGTTTCCGAAGGAACACAGGGCGATCGCCTGCGGACTCACCAGTGCCTTGGGGATTCCGATTCTAGCCGATCGCCGGGTCCTGGCGGTGTTGGTTTTTTTTCAGTCAACCCCTGGGGAGGTGGATCGGCGAATGCTGCCGCGCATCTCCTCAATGGCGATTCAAGTGGGTTCTGTCTTACATCGGTTACAGACTTTAAAGGCACTCCAGCAAGCCGAAGCCAACTATCGCAGTATTGTAGAAAATGCAGTAGAAGGAATTTTTCAGACCACCCCCGATGGACGGTATATGAGTGCGAATCCAGCTTTGGCGGCGATCTATGGGTATGATTCCCTCCCGGAATTAATGGCGGCTCTGTGCGATCGCTCCCATCAAATCTACGTTGATCCCCGCTGTCCAGAGGAGTTTATTCGCCTGTTACAGGAACAAGATGTGGTTGTAGGTTTTGAGGCCCAGGTTTATCGGGCTGATGGTACTATGATTTGGATTGCTCAAAATGCTCGGGCGGTGCGCGATGCTCGCGATCAATTGATGTATTATGAAGGGTCCGTGGTGAATATTACCGATCGCAAATGGACGGAGGCGCAACTGCGATACAATGCCTCTCACGATGCCCTCACCGGATTGTGGAACCGAGGCTTTTTTATGGATCGGTTGGTCAAAGCCGTCTCCCGCGCTCAGAGTGAAGCGGATTATGAATTTGCAGTCCTGTTTATGGATTTGGATGACTTCAAGTTGGTGAATGATAGTTTAGGTCATTCCGTGGGCGATCGCTTGTTAATGGCGATCGCCGGACGACTGGAACAATGTTTAGGCCCTAAGGATACCCTCGCCCGGTTTGGCGGGGATGAATTTACCTTGTTGTTGGAAGATCTTCCCCGGGTTGAAGATGCGATCGCCGTGGCGCACCAAGTCCATGAAACCTTGCGTCAGCCTTTTACCGTGGGAAGTTACGAGGTGTTTGCCTGGATGAGTATTGGCATCGTTCATAGTACCGCAGGCGATCGACGTCAGCCCGATTTTTTGCGGGATGCGGATATCGCCATGTATCGCGCTAAAGCCCGGGAAAAAGGCGGATATGTGGTGTTTGATAGCACCATGCGTGAGGAAGCCATCCTGCGGTTAGAGTTGGAGACGGATCTGCGCTGGGCGATCGAACGCGGCGAGTTTCAGATGTTCTATCAGCCGATTGTGAGACTCTCTACGGGAGAAATTAGTGGATTTGAAGCCCTGATCCGATGGTATCATCCCCGCAAAGGGTGGATTTCTCCCAATGTATTTATCCCCGTGGCGGAGGAAACCGGCGCGATTGAACCCATCGGCGAATGGGCGCTGATTCAAGCCTGTAGTCAGTTAAGAAGCTGGAAAAAGCAATTTCCCACCTATCCTTCCCTGAAAATGAGTGTGAATCTTTCCGGAAAGCAACTGACTCAGAATTTGAGCGATCGCGTTGAGGAAATTCTCCAGGAAACCGGGGTCGATGGCTGGGATTTGAAATTAGAAATTACCGAAACGGCCCTCGTTGAAGACCCCGAGGGGGCGATCGCCATCCTGGAACGCCTCAAAGCCCTGGATATTCAGTTATGCATGGATGATTTTGGCACAGGTTACTCGTCTTTGAGTTATCTCCATCGCTTCCCCGTGGATGTTTTAAAAATCGACCGTTCTTTTATTACCAAAATGTCCCCGCTCAATGACGATTCGGAAATTGTCAGAACCATTGTTACCCTGGCCCATACCCTAGGACTGGATGTGATTGCCGAAGGCATTGAAACTCTCGATTCTATGCATGAACTCGAACTCCTCCGCTGTAAATACGGTCAGGGCTACTTTTTTTCCGAACCCGTTAACGGTGAGGCTGCTGCACTCTTATTAAGCCAGGGTCAATTGAGTGACCTAGAGGTGAGTTAATACCTAGGCGGGAGTTTGCACCCTCGCCGGGTCGGGTCACCCGTGCTTTCCAGGCAGCTTTAACCCGATCCTCCGATGTCCTTCAACATTCAACTCGGTGCCCTTGAACTTTTCAGACTTCGGACAAGTCCGAAGTTTTTTCGTTACAATAAATGCGAACCTTTAGGGGAAATCTACGCAAGCGCGATCGCGCTTTTACTTGGGTGACATTCAATCTCATCACCTTCTCAAAAAAAAGCGAATTTAGCGAATAGTAACTTTTCCATGAAACTAACATTTTTTAAGCCAAGCTCTCAATTCAATTCTTTCATTTACAGAAAACGGTTCTGGTATATCGTTCCTTTTTTATGTTCTTTGGGAATTGCCTTATTTCCCTCAGTCACTGCCGCTACTGAGACTCACTGGCGTGCCGTTTTACCGGGACTATCCCAATCCAATGAGATCACTCAAGTCCAGGACCGGAAACCTCAAATCAGCCAAGGAAGTTCCCCGGTTGATTTTGCCGAAGCTGTCACAGCAATTGAGAAACAATGGGAACCTGTATTTGAAGATTATTTTGGCAGAAATTTATCGGAGGTTACCCTAAGTGGGGAAGAAATTGGCGCAGCGTTGGCCGTGGTTGAACAAAAAACAGGTCAAAAGTCTGCGGTAATTTACATGATTCCCCGTGAGGATCAACTTGAACTGTTGTTAGTCACTGCTGATGGAGGCGTGACGGGTCGGACGATCGCTGAAACCAATCAGGAGATGCTGATAGAAACGGTACAAGAATTACGGCAGCGCATGACTAGCCCTAGCCGCAGAAGTACCCTGTCCTATCTGCCTCAAGCCCAACAGCTTTATACTTGGACCATCGCCCCTTTGCGTGAGGAATTGCAGTCTTTAGGAATTGAAAATCTGTTGTTATGTGTCGGTCCGGGCTTGCGATCGGTCCCCTTTGCTGCCTTACATGATGGGGAAGAATTTCTGGTGGAACAATATACTCTCGCCCTGATTCCCGCCTTTAACATGATTGACTTGAATCCCAGTGACCTTGCGAATACAGAAGTGTTAGCAATGGGGGCATCCCAATTTCAAACCCTCTCTCCCCTGCCTGCGGTCCCCGTGGAACTCTCACAAATTGCCCGTTATCTGTGGCCAGGAGAGGTGTTTCTCAATGAAGATTTTACCCAGGAAAACTTGCAGTCGCAAGTGCAAGAATCCCGCTATGGAATCGTTCATCTCGCCACTCACGCGGATTTTCAGGAGGGAGACCCGACTCAATCTTATATTCAATTGTGGGATAGTCAACTCACTTTGAATGATATGCAACGGTTGGAACTGGATAAATCGGCGATCGGATTGTTGGTGTTGAGTGCTTGTAAGACAGCCGTCGGCAGCCAAGATGCGGAAAAGGGATTTGCCGGATTAGCGATTCAAAGTGGGGTTCCCTCTGCCTTAGCCAGTTTATGGTATGTGAGTGATTTAGGGACTCTAGCGCTGATGTCCGAGTTTTACAATGCATTCAAAACCGATGATGAAAACCTGCGATCGCTCCTCAAGGCGGAAGCGCTGCAAAAGACCCAAGTTGCCATGCTTCGAGGAGAAGTGCGCCTAGAAGACGGGAACCTAGTCAGCGATCGCGGGGTACTGACCCTCCCTGAAGAATTAGGGGAATTGACCGGGGAAAATTTAGCTCACCCTTACTTTTGGGCTGGGTTTACCCTGATTGGCAGTCCTTGGTAAGAAACTGGGGTGGCGATCGCCTTTCT
>CAYUEH010000222.1:0-8283 GCA_964442465.1 uncultured Laspinema sp.
ACGACTGAAGTCGTTACTACGAACTAAGAAAGAGAACGACTGAAGTCGTTACTACTAACAGAATTTTATTCTGACTGTAAAAAGATGCCTAATCCGTTGTGGATGCGGGGGATGATGCGGGGGGGATGTTCTAGGAGTTGACCGCCTAGAAAGAGGGTGGTGGAACCTCCGCCGTCTAGGTTTAGTGCGTTGATAGAGCCTAATTGTTGCATGATTTGGGCCATTTCGGTGAGGGTGGGTCCGGGTCCGTTGGTGCGGTGGTGGACGATCGCAATGACTAAGCGGCCATCCTCGGTTTGACCGATCGCACTTCGCGAGGCTTTTCCTTCAATAAAGTTTTGATTGAATTGTTCCGCCTCCGGATCTAACACAATCCAATTATTGTTGACTAACACCGGACCCGCCCCTAAAATGTGAGGAAAAACGTCAAAATAGGAGGGGACGGTTACCCGATTAATCAGGACCGAGGTGCCGATGGGGAGTCTGGGTAAGGCGGAGGCGAAGGACCGTAAGGTGAGCAAAAACCCGGTTTCTGGGATGGCAAAGGTGCTTTCTCCGGCTTTTTCCCCTTGGAGGTGTTGGGTCACTTTGCCCCCCTCAACGACTACGATGTTTTCGTTATCAATTAAGGTAGTATAGCTTTCTCCCCAGTCTGGGGTATAGCGAGACATTCCCGCTTTGACATAGCCACTATTTAAAAATAAAACAGGTAAGGTTTCTCCTGCGCCAGTGGTGAGAGTTTCCTCTAAGCTGAGGCGTCCGATGATCGCACTTCCGGAATCATTCCAGGCGATCGCCCCTCGGTTGAGGATGGGACTGGATAACCATCGGCCATTTTCGCGGATTGCACCCAAGGGGAGTTGATTGTTGCGATTGAAAAATCCGGCGTTAATGGCAGCATTGGCACCGAGGCGACTGGCAATTTGACTGAGGGGTGCTAGTCCAGGTAAACCGGGATTAGCGGTAATCGGTTTGAGTACCGTGTTGGAGGCGTTGCGATGGTTGAGTTCTAACCAGACGACGGGAAAGCGACTGTCGGCGACTTCGATGAGTTGCTGTCGCCACCGGACTCCGGATGCCCAGAGGATGTTACGCTCAGTGACAACATCCGGTTGAATGTCGATGATCAGGCGGTTGGGATTGCGATCGGTCCAGACTCGGGGTCGCCACATCTGGGGAATCTGCAATCGCAAGGTGGTGCGATCGCCGCTTGTATCGATTAATCCGGCAAATCCAGTCTGTCCCAAGGTTAAAGCAATGGTTCTTTCCCCAGCAACATCAGTCCCTGGAGTGAGATTTTCCTTGGCGATCGCCCTAGCATTGAGGAGTTCTGGCGTGAGAGTAGCATCTAGAGTAATCACAAATTCTTGTAGCGGCAAGGCAGGAGGGCGATTGCCTTGCACACCATCGGGATCTGGGTCTTCTTCTTCAGTCCGTTCAAGGGGCGTTGAAGAGACGGTAAATAAAGGAGTACCATTGAGGTCCAAAACGATGCGATCGCCCCCGGGTTGTTCTCCTTGTTCAATCCCCGTTACCGTCGCCTCCGGTGAGGTCACGTCCAACATGGGTCCAGACTCTCGCAACTGCCACCTCAATTCCTCTGCCAGGGGGGTAATATCCAGATATCGTCTGCCTTGATGCCAAACCACCGGGAGATTCAACGGTTGCGATTCCGGGTCTGAAAACCAACGTACAGGCTGAATTCGGGCATCATCGGTATTTAAAAACTCCACCCCCATCTGCTGCATCAGGTCCGTCTCCGTAAACCCGTAGCGAATTTGGGTCGGATTCCCATCCGGGGACCAGGCAATCCAACTCAGCGATCGCCCCTGTCCATTCCAACTCAGTTCCGTCCCCTGGCGGATCACGCGGTTGCGATCGCCCTGTGCCACCACAGAGAACCCCGGGTCTAGTTCCTCCTCCATCGGGGTCTGAACAGCCATGTTTATAGAGTAGCCTGCGGAGGCAGGCTTTGTCTGTATAGCCCCACCCTTGAGGGTGTGGGTGTTGGCCTCCCCTGCGGACCCGATCAGAGACAGGGCCAGAGCACAAAGCAAAGAAATAGCAAACCCCGGACCCCTTTTCCAGGGTTTGCCGGGGATGGAAAATTGGGAGTCAGGACGTTCAATTAGGCGATCGCCTTCTCCGGCGTTGAGGAGTAAGGACAGCAGCATGATTTCAGGGTGTTTGCGAACCACAGTTATCCTCGACAAGTAGATCCATCGGATAGGAATTGACTCAATCCCAAATTATAGCCCGCTTGTTTCTTAAAGATTGGGACAGCGGTTAGAAACCGGATTTCTTTATAAATGGGTTGCTGACTGGGCAACCCATGCGTTACAGAAACCCGGTTTTGGGTTTCGGTGATTTGATTTGCGATCGCCTAGATCCAGGTAAACCGCTGTCGGTCAAAATCAGAACTCGGCTGTTTCTACATCATCGGATCAGTCTAAAACCCTGAACAGCCTGATTTATCTGTTTTGCGATCGCACCTGGGGCGCTGCTGCGGCCCCATAGTTCACCCGACACCCGATATTAAACAAACTGGAACCGCATTCCAACGGCACCACCTGCCCTTGTAACATGGCACTGCAACTGACATATCCATCATTATTGGTATCCTTAATCATGCATTCAATGGGCGTGGCATTGGCACTAGAGGCCCAGGACCGCATCCCCATCCCCGCCACCGTATGATTCCAGAAGAACAGGAGTAAAAACAACCCCAGGACCGCAAATCCGATCACGGATCCAATCAGCCCAAATTTGAGCCGCCAATCCCCTAACAGTCTTTGGAACAGATTGGACTCAATCGGTTGCACCTCAGTAGGGTTCGTATTATTTTCTATCTGTGGTTCTTGCATAGTTGTTTCCGACAGGTTTTGCTCAATTGTCTCAATTTTATCGTGGGTTCTGGGGAAAAACCCTCCCCCCATCTTGGTGAGTTCTCTAAAAGAACGAAGATAACGACTGAAGTCGTTACTACGAACACCGGATGATAACGACTGAAGTCGTTACTACGAACGTCGGATAACGACTGAAGTCGTTACTACGAACGTCGGATAACGACTGAAGTCGTTACTACGAACTAAGATAAACCATCTCCCCATGTTCGTAGTGACGACTTCAGTCGTCTCCCCTCCCCAACCACCGAAATGCCCGTCGCAATTGGGCCATACCATTGCTGTCATACCAGCGACCATGAGCTAGAATAATTTTATCCGGTTCCCAAGCCAACATCTGCTTAAACCCGATCCGCGCTAAATCTTTCCGTCCCAAAAAGGTCAGTCGCAAGTCAAAGGGGGTTTTACCATCGGGGTCAGCAATTCCCCCCAACTGGATCAACAGCTTATAGGAATTAGGTACTTTGTGCAACTCAAAATTTTCAATTAAATCCGTCAGAATTAAAGTGCGACTCTGGCGGTGAAAAAAGACGACTTCATCCATAAAGCGACTCCCCCGAAAAATCACCTGATCCAGGTCATCCTTCCACTCCGGGGGTGCTTCATCGCTCAAATCCGCATCAAAGCTCACTTGTATTTGCTGCTGTGCCGATCGCTCTCGCACCCCTCCAGAAGCCCAGGCTGATGCCTCTGGATAGAGTTTGGCCCAACTCCCAATGTGAGCATAATGAATTTTATTCGGAGAAATCAGATAACGTACCGGCCCGATCGCATCGATTTGCGCCTTCAGACTCTCCGTCATGGCGATCGGGGAATGACACCATAACTCCCCATTCCGCAGACGCACCAGAGTCATGCGAGTGGGGAAAGGAATAGACGTGCCATACATCGCCATCTTAACAATGGGTCCATCGGCAATCCAG
This sequence comes from uncultured Laspinema sp., assembly GCA_964442465.1. Classification (GTDB taxonomy): domain Bacteria; phylum Cyanobacteriota; class Cyanobacteriia; order Cyanobacteriales; family Laspinemataceae; genus Laspinema. The sequence continues at coordinate 3,827 of CAYUEH010000222.1, forward strand.
ATATTCTCATCCACAGCTTTCAGGGTGCCAATCGGTTCATAGAGCGCAAAATCAGTCTGAGTCATCGCACTTGGCCTTCGCTAAGGGTTGGAAAGCGGATATATCGAGTCTTGGAGCAGTGTGACAATAGAATTGAGGAGTGGGAGCATCTTGCTCCCTGATCGCAGTAGGGAGCAAGATGCTCCCACTCCTTTCTTTTGCTCCATTGTCCAAGTCATTTAGACTCGCTATATAATATACCCAATTTGCTCTTTAAAAGCCAGGGTAAAATTCGCCCTGCATAAAGGCAGGAAGGCAAAACGCGATTTATCGGAGTTGAATTTCGGCCCCAATCACCCGAGAGTCATCTAACTGGTTACCAACGACCCTTAAAGTTGGCGATTGGGCGGTGTTATGAATGTCATAGCGCTGATTGTTTTTAAAGGTGTTTTTTCCGGAAACGGTTTCTGTTCCTAAATCCGGCTGAGATTCCCCGATCGCCACTAATCCATCCCGGCTATTGTTGGAAATCACATTCTCTCGCAAAATCGGACGGGATGAATGAGAAATCACCAACCCATCAAGATTATCACGAATCTGATTATTTACTACTAAGGGGGTAGAATTTCCACCAATTGCCAAACCAAATCCGGTATTTTCGATTAAGTTATCTCGAATTTCTCCTGCTGCTTCATGGGTGAGTGAAATTCCATTACCGCTATTTTCAAAGATGCGGTTATTCTCAATCGTCGGCGTTCCGGTTCCGGTGACAAATATTCCTTCGCGGCCACTTTTGGTCAGGGTACTATTGCGAATGTTCGGATTAGTGGATTCTACCCAAATTCCCGTTCCAGATTGATCCGGATTGATGACGGTGATGCCCGCGATTTCTGTGCGATCGCCGGGGAGAAGGGTGACCTTTTGTTTCCCCCAGGTGGGACTGAGGTAATCGCCGCCTCCGATAATCGCTACCCCTTCCCCCTGCTGTCTTTCGTTCCCTCGCAGGGTCACCCCTGGTTTGATTTTCAAGGGGAAGGTTTCTCCAGTTTCTGCGCTATATTCCCCAGGCGCTAATTGGATCACCGTCCCAGGAGAGGATTGGGTTAAAGCGTAGGCGATCGTCCGAAAAGGTTGGGTTTCTTTCTCTCCTGCGGAAGGGGTATCGGTTCCCTGGGTGGAGTCTACATAAAGAATTTGCTTAAATGCTGGAGTGCGTTTGGGAAACTGTGGAGATTGTCTGTCAACGGAGGGATTTTCTGTCACGGGTCCTTCGTTGGGATTGACGATGAAAATACAGCCACCTAGAGAGAATGCGAACAAGGCGAGGGTCAGAGGTTTGAGTCGATTCAACATTTTTCTTTACTTTTCCTTAAACGATTAATCAAAGGGTTAGATTTACCCCATAAGTGGGGGTTATAGTCTCGACTATTTTAGGAGATGAAAGTTGCTTTCAGTGGCACTTGAGGGAAGGTTAGGGCGTCTGGAAAATCGGAAGGGCAAGACGAGGGAGCCGGAGGTGAATCCCTAATGGCACAATCCTAGCATCAAAAAAGCACCTCAGATTTTAATAGTGATGGCGATCGCCACAGACTGTGTTGTAAATCACAGCAATTTCCGACGGCGATCGCTTCTGTTTAGAGATATCGATCCGGATCTGTTGTGTCTTCGATCGCTAGTTAAATTAGATCTCGATCGCCCCCCATTCTTTAAAAAAGCTTCATAATAAAAGTAGAGAATTTAAGGAATAAAATGCTATGAATCCCTCGATTAAACTTCTTCCTCATGCGATTTCCGAACTGATGGCCCAGGTGAGTGCCACTCGGAAAATTACCCTAGCCGATCGATATGGATTAATGGCGGCTATTTTAGAAGAATCTCTGGAGGAGGAAGATAGGTTTTCAATTGATAGACTCCTGCGAGCTTTACGGCGAGGGCGACTCCAAATTGTTGATGAGATTTCTTCTTTGCTCTGTAGTGGGTGAGGGTCGGCGATCGCGATCCAGCATTCCGGCCCTTTCCCACAGCTTATGCATCTACCCTCTCAAGTTGTGGACTAAGAACCGTAAACCAGACCCTTATACCACTGCGGGTTCTAACAGTTGGATTATCCCCTGGTTGGCATCAATTTCTACCTCAACTCCTACAGGAACTGTAAATTTATCCCTAATATGACCGATGGCTGACCCATACCAGGCGGGAATTCCCAGGGGACGGATCCAATCGGATAACACTTGAGGTAAGGTCAATGAAGGTTCATCGCCTTCCCCCGCTTCACATCGCGTACATTCGGCAAAAATAAATCCGGAAATTTTATCGAGAATTCCTGCTAATTTTAAGTGCGTTAACATTCGGTCCACCCGATAAATATCTTCCCCTATTTCTTCTACAAATAAAATTTTATTCTCCCAATCGGGCAAATAAGCAGACCCGACCATTGCGCTTAAAACCGATAGATTCCCCCCCACTAATTGGCCTCTGGCTTGACCTCCGGTGATGGTTTGGGGGCGATTCAGGGGAGGATTTTGCATTCGCACAGGTTCCGCATCAAACAAAATGCGTTGAACGTAATTGACTGAAAATGGATTCCAAACTGAGGTGGCAACGGGACCATGAAAGGTAATAATGCCACTGCGAGCATAAATCGCCAGTAATAAGGAGGTAATATCGCTATAGCCCATAATAATTTTGGGATTTGAGCGGATGAGGTCATAGTTTAATAAGGGCAAAATGCGACTACATCCCCACCCCCCGCGCATGGTTAACAGCGCTTGAACTGAGCGATCGGCAAACATGGCATTCACATCCGCCGCGCGATCGGCATCTTGACCCGCGAGATAGCCGTATTCATCAAGTAAATGGGTTCCTAACTTGACATTTAAACCCAAAGCCGCTAATTCTTTGCGAGCATAATCGATATCTTCTTGTTCAATGGGACTAGAGGGGTTAATCAAACCCACTGTATCCCCAACTTTTAGGCGAGGGGGTTTCAGGATCGAGGGCGGGTTAGCTGTAGCAATTGTTGAGCCAGGGAACACAGAGGCGATCGCACTGAGTCCGCAGAGTGAGAGAAAATGACGGCGATTCCAAACCACTTAAAAATCCGCTCAGTTTTATAAAGAGAAAACAAATCCTGTTTATTATAAAGGATTGCGATCGCCTTCAGGGTTTAGGGTCCTTTGACCCGCGTTCCCCATCGGGATTGGCGGTTTTTTCCTGTAGTGGGACTTACAAAATCACGAGGAGAAACGGCCTACTTTATCCCTTGGACCCCTAGCGGATCGGGGCTAAACCCTGGTATTTCAGCACCCTCAGCAGCAGCGATCGGGTGAAAATCCCACTTTACTCTTGTCAATCATCCAGTTTCCGATTATCCTATTTTAGCCTTTGGCAATTTAAGGTAGAATAACAAGGAGGTCTCTGGGTGAATAAGTCAGTTTTTACGGAAAAATATACGCGGTTTCGGCGACTGCTAATCGAGATTCGCCAATCGAGTAAGTTAACCCAGGTGCAAGTCGCTCAACGACTGCATAAACCCCAGTCTTTCGTCTCGAAGTACGAACGGGGGGAACGCCGTTTAGATGTGGTGGAGTTTCTGGAAGTGGCTAAAGCACTAGAGGTGAATCCCTCAGAGTTGCTGACTCAACTTGATCGCCCAACTGTAGATCAAGGTTCCACAACCCTCGGTGAATTTTGAAGGCGGCGATCGGGCAGTCACCTGAGTTCAAATGAGTCACTTGTTCACTCTCTAGTCAAGTCTTCAGGGATTTGAACATCAGGAACTTTTTAAGCCCAACAATTCGGGAATGAGGCGGGGTGAAGCACAGAGGCAACCCCAATTCCACCGGATTCTATAGAACCGAACTAAAGGGCGATCGCACTTAACCTCTGCTCCATCCTCACTCATTTTGTAAAAGACAGAGGCGATTCCATGTTAAAACAGATTAAAAAAGTGTTGATTCCTTCTGGATTAAACAAATCTTATATTCTGTTGTTTTTAATGCTATTTTTAAGCATATTTTCTTCTTATTCTTGTATTAATGGATTGTGGATAGACCGGCAAATGTGCGGGGTTTGGCTGGAGGAGCTTTCCATTAATTTAATTGCTGAAGTTACGGGAATATTACTGGTTTTATTTTCAGTTAACAAAACCGTTAGAGAAAGTCGAGAAAAAGAAAAAAATAAGTTCAAAGAAATCGCATTTAGGCAACTCAAATTTACCATTAGAAAACAAATTTATTTATTTTTTGAAATTCTCAAGGCATCAACTCCCCAAAAACCCGACAAACCCTATAAAAAATTAGAAGATTTATTTGATGAGACTTATTTTCGAGAAGTTCAGAACTTAGACCTGTTAACAAGGGCTCCCGTTTTAACCCCTGCCGGAGAACCGATGGACTGGCTCGATTACCTCGTCTATGAAAGCCTAAATTTACGCAGCGCCTTGGGTCGAGTGGTCGATCGCTATGCCTTTTACTTGG
>CAYUEH010000223.1:0-3760 GCA_964442465.1 uncultured Laspinema sp.
GTAAATTCTACAGTCTGGATTTGCCACTGGGGATTTTCCGTTAAGGTTCTCTCCAGACTGCCGAAGAGGGAAAACCGCTCACAGCTAGACAGGGAGACAAATTGCCGTTGAGAATTGGGATCCGCCCGCAGATCCACCGTGGCAACTCCCGTGGTGTTATTCACCGTAACCCGATAACCGACGATATTAAAATCAGCCGTCCCGGCATTTTGGATGACTTGACCCACTGCCGCCTCAATCGGGCGATCGCTGGGAACTGACACCGTTTGGGGCAGCAATTCTTCACATAGGGGGTCTACTTCGTAAATCGTTACGTTCGCCATCGCCACCGGGGACTGCGGAGAAACCGCCCCATTGGAGGGGGATGAGGGCATCCCCGGGTCCGTGGTGGTGGGTGGTGTACCACACCCCGTCACGGACAATAAAATCACGAGGGTGATACCAGCGATCGGCTGGGCTATATATTTTTTGAGGATAGAATTCGAGTGAAAAACTTCTTGCATGGCTACTACCTGGACTCGCCGCCACATTATTTCTTTGGCTGATTTTGTTTCTTCAGAATACGATACGGTGCTGCAAACTGCTGCTAGTTTTGGGGAGGTCCTCTCCCGACGGATGAAAAAAGTGCCGACCCTGCAAGGGCAGGTGGTGGCTAATTTATTTTTTGAACCCTCAACTCGCACCCGCAGCAGTTTTGAACTGGCAGCTAAACGACTCTCTGCAGATACCCTGAATTTTGCTCCCGGGTCCTCTTCCCTGACGAAAGGGGAGACGATTTTGGATACGGCTAAAACTTATTTAGCAATGGGAACGGATTTGATGGTGATTCGCCATCGGGAGGCGGGAGTTCCCCAGGCGATCGCTACGGAAATGGACCGACTGGGCTCCCGGGTGGGGGTCCTGAATGCCGGAGATGGACAACATGAACATCCCTCCCAAGGATTGCTGGATTTGTTTACCATCTGCTCCCTGCTGGATCGGGACCGTCCTCGCCTGGAACTGCTGCAAGGTAAAAAAATTGCGATCGTTGGGGATATTCTACATTCCCGGGTGGCGCGATCGAATATTTGGAGTCTGACGGCAGCCACGGGGGCTGAACTGCATTTGGCGGGACCTCCTACCCTCCTGCCTCAACTGTTTGCAGATATGGGGGTGGGCAGAGCCGGTCAGTTATCGTTACATTGGACCGTAGAAGCAGCCCTGGAAAATGCCGATTTTGTGATGACCCTGCGATTACAAAAAGAGCGGATGAGCCAGCATCTTTTGCCGAGTTTGCGGGAGTATCATCAGCATTATGGCATTACCCGCGATCGCCTCAAACTCTGCAACCCGAATGTGAAACTGTTACATCCGGGTCCGGTGAATCGAGGAGTAGAAATCAGTTCCGACCTGATGGATGACCCCCAGTTTAGCCTAATTTCCCAACAAGTCACCTCCGGGGTGGCGGTCCGCATGGCGTTGCTCTATCTGATGGGGGGCGGCAAGGTTCAGTAGAATGGAGGTCTTTACACTCGGGGATTTTAAACTGAGTGGGAAGTGACCCGAAGAAAGTGCATCAACTATGACCAACCCAATGGTATCAACCCCGGTCCCGGATGCGATCGCCTCCCTAAACGGCGATCGCTTTGCTCTGACTTTCGCCCCTTTATCCCTAGAGGAAGTTTATGCCCTAGCTGATGACCCTGGCAATGGGGCAGTGGTGGTCATGAGTGGCATGGTTCGCAATCAAACCGATGGGAAACCTGTGGTTGCCCTGGAGTATCAAGCCTACACACCAATGGCGGTGGCGGTTTTTGAGCAAATTGCTGCCTCAATCCGGTCTACTTGGCCGGATGTTAAGCGGGTGGTGATTTTTCATCGCACCGGGCGCTTACAGATTGGCGAAATTAGTGTCTTAGTGGCGGTGGGTTGTCCCCATCGCCGGGAAGCCTTTGAAGCTTGTCAGTATGCGATCGATACCCTCAAGCACAATGCCCCTATCTGGAAAAAAGAACATTGGGCTGATGGTTCTAGTTCTTGGGTCAGTATTGGCGCTTGTGAAACCGAGGAGAAGTAACCAGAAATCCGGTGCTTCTCTAAATTTGGAGATCAGAACATTTGGAACCCTTATCCGTGCGAGCATCTTGCTCCCTAGGCTCATCCAGTTTAGATGCATCTGTGAGCTTAGAAATTGACGAGCGATCGCTGAAAATTAACAACCCGGGGAAACAATTGACCCGTTCAGGAGTCTTGAACTCTATAGGGACAAAACCAAAAGTGCCCCTCACCCAACTCCCGGAAACGGGAACTTTTGCTAGGATAAAAGCGTCTCCATTACCTGGAATGTTATACCACTCATTCCAACCCCATCAGCACCCTTTCAACTGGAAGGGGCTTCGGGTAAGGATCCGGAACTTAAACGCTGACACTGCCAATCAAGCCGTTACCGGGTAAACCGTTGATGAATACCTCCGGGATTCGGATGATGTGAAAGTCTGAATTGCCAGACTCGTCTAAAAGGCGGACATCAGGGTAGCGGTCGGCAAGGAGAGCACCTACGGGTTTCGGAGAGTTCCAGCGGATTATGATTGATCCAGGAAAAAACTCTTCACATTCTCGCCGTAAATGACGGGGTTTCCGACCCGTTTTTAACAGATGAGTTACACTCCTTCTACATCCTGGCAAACGGGTGAGGCCACTAATTCTCAAGCCTCAGTGCAACCAGATAAACTGTCAAATTACGATTTAGTCCTGCGCTGTCAGGAGGGCCTGAGCCCTGACCGTTCGGCGTTCGCTGAACTGCTACGCCGTTATCAGTCTCATGTGGATAAAATTTTGTACCACTTGGCTCCTGATTGGCAAGACCGGGCAGATTTAGCACAGGAAGTTTGGATTCGGGTTTACCGCAATGTCAAACGGTTAAACGACCCGGTTAAATTCCGGGGTTGGTTAAGCCGAATTGCCACCAATTTGTTTTACGATGAGCTGCGCAAGCGCAAGCGGGTGCGCGACCCCCTCTCTTTAGATGCCCCTCGGATGTTAGAGGATGGGCAAATGGATTGGGAAATCGCTGCCGATGAACCCGGGCCCGAAGATGACTTGACGACCCGCGAATTTTACGACCAATTACGCGCCGCGATCGCCGATTTACCTGAAGTCTTCCGCACGACTATCGTCCTGCGGGAAATTGAAGGGTTAGCTTACGAAGAAATTGCTGAAATTACCGGCGTTTCTCTCGGCACTGTAAAATCCAGAATTGCCCGCGCCCGTCAGCGTCTGCAAGTTCAACTTCAAACTTATTTGGACAGTTAGGCGTCGGGAAAAGCGGTATTGAAAACGCAATTTTCTCATGTAACTTAACGTTGGATTTCTCAACGTTAGACGCCCAAGCTATTCCAATATGATTATTAGTAAACAAGTTTGCAGTTTTGATTATTATTCAGGGTGCTTTATCCAGTTTGATTTGGTGGTGGTGTTGACATGAATCCTAACTATGAATCCCATCACGCTCCCCAAAAACAAGCCCTAGGGGGTTCACGATCTTTTAACTTAACCGATCGCAATCAGCCAATGGCACTATGGAATTCCGTGACCCCAGATTCAGCCGAGCTCGACGATGATCTCACCGCCGATCAATTTGAATTACTCAGCGCTTACCTCGACGGCGAAGTAACTGACTCCGAACGTCAGCAAGTTGAGGGCTGGCTAGAAAATGATGCCTCACTCCGAGACTTACATTCGCGACTCTTAACCCTCCATCAGGAATGGGTTTCCCTCCCGG
>CAYUEH010000223.1:3860-8265 GCA_964442465.1 uncultured Laspinema sp.
GCCGCGATTCCTGCCGAGCAATTTGAGTTACTCAGTGCCTACTTGGATGGTGAGGTGACTGAAACTGAACGTCAGCAAGTGGAAAGCTGGCTGTCGAGTGATGCTTCACTGCGAGACTTACATTCGCGACTCTTAACCCTCCATCAGGAATGGGTTTCCCTCCCGGCACCCTCAGAGGTGCAACCTGTCGATGCCTTGCTCAATGGGGTCTTTAGTCGGATTGACGAAATCGAACAACCAGAAGCCGTCACCCATCTAGTTGGCGATCGCCCAATTGCCGCGATTCCTGCCGAGCAATTTGAGTTACTCAGTGCCTACTTGGATGGTGAGGCAACTCATGCCGAATCTGAACAGGTGGAAAGTTGGCTCTCCAATGATGCCACATTCAGACAGGTCCATTCGAGACTCTTAACCCTCCGTCAGGAATTCGTCTCCTTACCAGCACCCTTAGAGGCGCAACCTGTCGATGCCTTAGTCAATGGAGTCTTTAGTCGCCTTGACCAACTCGAACAATTGGAAGCTAAAATTCCGATGGTTGGTGAAGGGGAAAATCTGGCAATTGCGGCGGGACGCTTTGAATTGGTCAGTGCTTATATTGATGGCGAGGCAACTCAGAGCGAACGTCGTCAGGTTCAAGAGTGGCTCGATCGCGAGCCCGAGGTGAAACGCCTGTATTTGAACTTGATTAAACTGCGCGAAACTGTGCAAGTTATGCCAGTTCCTGCGCCGGTGCAACCTGTGCAAGAAACGGTGCAGAACTTGTTCCGACGTCTCGATCGCCAGCGTCATCGGCGGGTTTTATGGGGTGGCGTGGCGATCGCTGCTTTGGTGTTAGCCGGGTTATCGAGTCTCATCTTCCGCGATCGCACCTACAGCCCTCAAATGGCAACGGTCCCAGCAGAAACCCAAACGCCTTCCGAACGCTTGATGATTGCCTTAAATGGTCCAGTTGTCGAGATTCCCGAAGATCCGGAAGCCTCCGAACCCAAACCCATTGAATCCCGCGCTCTGTTTGTGGAATGATGGAATGATGGGATGGACTCAATCCTGTGAGTGGGGTGTTTCCACCGGATGCTCAACATCAGGGAGCAGATGGTTAATGGTGAACTGGATGACTCCTATAGCAATCCTTGGAGGATTTGTACCTCACCCGATGTCCCCTCGGATGTTCACCAGCCCCCAACCCCTCTCCCAGAACATCCGAGGGGAGAAGAAAATGTCACCACTGATTTAGGATTGCTATAGTTGATATGAACGGGGCAAAGATCATACAAAAATATCAGGAATTGGGTGAAAAGAACAAATAAAACGGGTGTTCCCATCGGCGATCGCCCATAGCTAGAGCGACTCCCTTCTCCAAAGGATCAGTCTGATTCTAGCTATGGGTTTTTGCTTAGAATTCTCTCTAGCGCCTCTAAATCCGTTGGAAAATGCTGGATCGCCAAAAGCCCCAAATTGAGTAAGACTGCGGTATAGTTGTAGATTAAAAGGAAAAACCCCCGGGTTTCTGCCCTAGATTTGTGATGGATTAGCAGAGATTTTTGTCAAGACAGCCGGTTGGTCTTCCCCCTCTTAGACTTCTGGCAGAATTGTCTCCAGCTTCCCCAATCTCCCGTAGATCGGGGGGTTGGGGGAATCGATCATCGAATCAAAGCAAGAAGTCTACTGTACCGACGCCTTCGGGAACATCGATAAAAGGGATGGTTAAAAATGATTTACACTCGCTATGTCTCCTGTTTTGCCCGCGTTTAATCAGCTAGATATTTTGGGGGAACTGAGTCAGAAAAGACGGGGTTTCAGTGGATTTAGAAAGGAATATGACCGGGGAACCCGGACTGTTTTTATAGAGGATCAGTAAAATCCCGGAAACTCAGGTTTTGGATAAAACTGATGGATGAAAGACCAAAACATCGGTTAAAAAATGGGTCCTTGCTCCCTACAATTTGGTAGGATAGGGATGAGCTAGGGCGCGGGGATCGTCAAGGGAAGAAAAACCAGGTGTCGTTACAAACAGTTTACTGATGATCCCGAAAATAGGGCGGTGAAACCTGATTTCTGGTCCGATGAATTGACCCCCGAATTAAGGCCCTAGGACTGGGTGCAGGATTCCCTCAAAGGGAGAATAACCCGGGTTTCACTGCCCAGATTGAGTGTTCTTGGGCCGAGATTGAGTCAAGAAACCCGGTTTCTCAACTCTTGACCGATGCGTTGGAAATGGGTTTTTATCTCCGTAATTTTACGGGGTCCCTAGGGATCCCCGAACGATAACTCTCAACGGACTAATCCGGGTCAAGAGAATCGAGACCCGGGGAACAGTCCCGGAGAGCTTTACCTTCTGGAGAGCAAACTTTACCCAGTTTTTATTCTTCCTGCTTCTTGTCTCATTGGTCCTGGCCCGGTCTGGTTATATAAAATTTTTAGATGGAATCCATAGCGCAGTAACTTTACTAAAGATTTACACACATTTCCCTGTTATCTAGGGAACAATAGGATTGATATCATATCAATGACTTTATCGCATCCTCCTTTAGAGATCAGGTCTAAATGGGAATTGCACCGATTGTAGATACTCTACAGGGGATGACGAGAGCGGCTCTTGAATCCCATACTTTAAGAACGCGAAACCCTTACACAGGTTTTCCGTCTTCGAGCAGGTAGGGAGGGAGTTTAGGGGTGAGTGATTTTCCTGATATTCCGGTTGTGGAGGGATCGAGAGTCATCGAGTCATCGAAGCATAACCCCCCTGAGTCAGAGTTACCCGGTTACATCCAGCAGTTGAGAAACCCTTTCTCGCCGATAGAGCAATCACTCTGGCGATCGCGATTATTCCCTCGCGGACAATTTTTTGGAGGGGGCTTCATAAAAGTTAACCTCGGGTTGAGGAAGACTGGAGAAATTGAGGGGTGAAATTCAGGATAATTTTGAAGCATTTAAACGTCATTCTATTTAGTCTATAACAGGAGAGGAACCCATGAATCTTAAACAGTTATTACAAGTCGCGATCGCTGGAGTTGTAGCCACCTCCCTCCCCCTGATCGGCGCCCAACAATCTGTCGCCCAGTCTGTAGCACCCCTGAGTTCTTTTCAGTGTCAGATTTCTGAGGATCAACTCTTCGTCACCCTAGCGGTTCGCCAAAATGGACAGGTGTCTGACCCGATGATTGTCTGGAAAACCGAGGAATTTAGCGGTGCAGGATATACCCCAGAACGCCGCTGTACAGAAGTCACAAACCGTCTCAATACCTTGTTACAGGAAAACAACCAGAGTTTACAGGGACTGTATATGACCGCTGGATTAGTCAATGGTGAGGCGGTCCTCTGTGCCGTTAGCAGTACGCGATCGGGTTGTAACACCAGAAATGTGCTGTTTACCCTCAACCATGCCAACCGTCGTAACCCGAGCCAAATGTTAAGAAATCTGGCAAGTGCTGGGGTTGTGGGGAGTGGGAACGTGATTCAAGAGTCGGGAGGACAACCCTACGTTGATTTAAACATCTTAGTCAATCAACTCTTCTAATCCTCCGATCCTCGAACGTTGTACAAAGCATTTTGCTGGAAATCGCCCTCGTCTTGGCGAGCTGGAATGGCACGATTTCAGTCGATGGGTCCAGTCAGGAAAGAGAACCGAATTATGAGTCTGAAAAACATGGGCCGATGGGTTGCAGCCCTTTTATTGGCAACCCCAGGCAGTTTACTCCTCTCCCCCAGCAGTATGGCGTCATCCCCCACTTCAGTGGTGTCTTTTGAATGCCAGCTTTCGGATAACTTTTATACGATTCGAGCGGTCCGAACCGATGGCTCTGTCTCAGAGTCGATGATTTCTTGGAGAAATCAAGGCGATCGCCTCTCCGATGAATCTCTGGCCACTTGTCAGCAGGTGTCGAACCAACTGAATACGCTGTTGCGTAACAATGGCAACAGCCTGAGTGGGCTATATCTCACCGTCGGACGAGTCAATCGGGAGATGGTGGTTTGTGCCGTAAATCGGACGGATGTCGGCTGCAATCGCCAGAATGTTTTGTTTACCTTCAATGGCAATAACCGCGCCGAACCCGCTAGATTGTTGGCGGGATTGCTCGGGACGGATAGCTTAATTAACCTCGTCGTCGTGGGGAATTTGTTGCAGGATTTTTCCCCCCTGCCTACGCTAATTTTGACCGGGTAGTGGAGATTCTGTTTGAACCCCAAGGAGAAAAGAAGTGAGGAAAGCGTATGAGCTTGATCAAGATAGCCCGCGATTCGTGCGGAATGCGGCGCGATCGCCAAGATTTGCACCGCCCGATCGCGCCGGTTGCCCACTCCGGGAGCGTGTCTATTCGTAAATAACCTAGAGAGAGGCGAAACTTTCTCTAGGTTTTTTATTCAGAAAAATAGAGAGAACATATCCAAGGTTACCGGAGCCATT
>CAYUEH010000224.1:0-3524 GCA_964442465.1 uncultured Laspinema sp.
CCCCGCTTATTCTACAGTGAGGATTGAAACCCCATCATTACAATAGACCTCTTGCCTCATTCTTTAAAGCCCCCGGTGGAATTAAACATTTATTCCTCTGGCTTCCCCCTTGGGAAGGGGGACGGGAGGGGGATCTCTAAGGGGGGGAAAGGGGGATCAATCCTTTTTTTTGCAAGAGGTCTAATGGCAAGATTCAGGGCAAATATTACGGTGGCACAACCGGAGTTCCAACCCAGGACTCTCGGTGCTAGGGTGCTAGGGAATGATCGGGACAAGTTTAAAGAGGCAATCCGGTTGGGGTTGCTCCTTCTGTGGATTGTCCACATCATTTAAGATTGGCGATGGGTTTGAGCAAATAAAACAGCAAATGAAAAAGTCTAGCAACCGACCAAAACTATTACCCCTGGCAATCCTGGGGTCTCTAACCCTGTTCCCGGCATTCGGGACCCTTGGGGGGACTGTATCCGGGGGTACAGCGCCTAGAACCCTCTTAACTTTCATTCCCGAGGTTGCTGAGGGTCCGATCGCCCAGGAGACTTCTGAACCTCGGGAATTACCCCTGATTGACCCCCATGCTGAGGACCCTGTTGATGTTGCACCCCAGGACTGGGTTGATTTTGAACCTCAGAGGGTTGAGTCTGCATCAGAGGACCTCAAGTTTGAACAACTCATCCAAGGGGCCAGGTCCAAAAATTTGAGCCGTCGCCCCCTAAGTGAGATTATCTCGGTGGTGGCTGAACAATTTATCGGCACCCCTTACGTTGCCGGGTTATTAGATCAATCCCCCGAGGAAACCCTGGTCATTTCCCTGGCTGGGTTTGACTGTGTTTTATTTATAGAAACCGTCCTGGCGATCGCCCGAGGAATTTCAGTGCAGGATTACACCTACCAGGGATTAGAAAAGCGCGTTGAAGAACAACGCTATCGCGATGGTAAACTCACCGACTATTGCAGTCGTCTTCACTATTTCTCAGACTGGATTTATGATAATGCCAAACGCGGTCTCGTCGTCAATATCACCCCCTCCCTCGGTGGAATTCCTCTGAATCAAACCTTGAATTTTATGACCGAGCATCGTCAAAGCTATCCCCAACTCGCCGATGATGGGAATTACGATTGCATTCGCCAAGTGGAAGCCAAGCTCAAGGATGTTCCTCTCACCTATATTCCCCAAGATCAAATTTCTACCCTCTACGATCGCCTGCAACCCGGAGACATCATTGCCACCGCTACGGATATCGAAGGACTCGATGTCACCCATACCGGCTTGGTTTTTCAATCCCCTGATGGCAAAATCGGCTTTATTCATGCTTCTCCCAGTGGTCAAGTCACGGTTTCCCCGGATTTACAATCTTATGTCCAAGCGGTGGAAGGTCAAATTGGCATTATTGTCGCCCGTCCTTTAGATACCCGTCCGCAATACCCAGATACCTTACCTTCTTTTTAACGGATTACAGGGGAACTGGACCGGGGAAGTTTTGTCAATTTCCCGTTTAATTCTTACCGAATTCAAGCTCAATCTGACTGAATACCCATGCGAAACCTTTTTCTATCCACGGCCATTGCATCTATCATGATCGCTACTCCTGCTGCTGCTGAACAACCGCTGTTTGTGGCCTATCCCTCCCCGGAACATAAAACGACCTCGGACCGGATTTTCTTAATTGGGACGGCTGCACCGGATGCGGAAGTGTTAGTCAATGGACAACGAATTGAACGCAGTCCCGCTGGACATTTTGCTCCGACTTTTCCCTTGGAATTAGGGGAAAATATTTTCACCTTAACTCATAAGGACCAACAACTCCAAATCAAGGTCACCCGAGAGTCAAATTTGCCGCAGGTTCCCGAAGGAAACGCCTTTGTGGAAAGTTCTCTAACCCCGAGGGTTGATATTGCCAGAATGGCGGGAGAGTTGATTTGTTTTGGGGCAATTGCGCCCCCGAATGCGTCGGTTTCTGTGCAAGTTGGCGATCGCACGATTCCGTTGATGCTCAATCGAGAATCGGTTTCTCTCCCTTCTAATTTAGCGGTATTAACCGGGACAACCGAGCCCAATGTTTCCCGGGAAGCGGGTAATTTTGAAGGCTGTACTACGGCCCCCCAAAATCCCACAAATTGGGGTCAACCGCGTTATCAATTGTCCATGAATGGCGAAACAAACACCCAAATGGCACCGGGTAATATTGAGATTGTTTCCCCCAGTCAAATTACTGTGGCGGAGGTGAGTGCCAATGCAGCCGTGGCCCGCACCGGCCCCAGTACCACTTATTCCCGTCTCACACCGTTGCCCAGGGGGACTCGCGCCGCCATCACCGGACGGGAGGGTGAATGGATTCGGTTAGATTACGGGGCCTGGATTAAAGCGGAGGAAGCCCGAATTTTGTCGGCTGGGATTCCCCCGCGATCGGCCATTCGCGGGGTGCGATCGCGCCAAGTTCCCGGATGGACGGAAGTGCGGTTTCCCCTGCAAACTGCCGTCCCCATCACGGTTACCCAGGGCGATCGCCACCTTGCTCTCACTCTCCATAACACGATTGCCCAAACCGATACCATCGCGTTCAACGATGATCCCTTAGTCCAACGCCTGGATTGGCAACCCTTGGATAGCGATCGGGTTCAATATACATTCCATTTCAAGCCCTCCCATCAATGGGGATACAAAGTGCGCTATGAAGGCACAACCCTAATTCTTTCCCTACGTCATCCCCCCACCGTCACCGGCAGTCGCAATCAACCCCTAGCTGGCATGAGAATTCTCATCGATCCCGGACATGGCAGCAGCGAGGACCTCGGTGCTCGCGGACCCACCGGTTATCCCGAAAAAGATGTCAACCTGGTTGTCTCCAATCTCCTACGAGATGAACTCCAACAGCGCGGCGCTACCGTCTTAATGACCCGAGAAGGAGATGAAGATTTATGGCCGCACGATCGCGTTGAACAAATCGAACGCGACGAACCTCACCTCGCCCTCAGTGTCCATTATAATGCCTTACCCGACTTCGGTGATGCCATCAATACCGCTGGAATTGGGATGTTTTGGTATCATCCCCAAGCTCATGATTTATCGGTGTTTTTGCATAACTATTTAGTGCAGAAATTAAACCGCCCCTCCTATGGCGTGTTTTGGAATAATTTAGCCTTAACTCGTCCCACGGTTGCTCCCTCCATTTTACTCGAACTCGGGTTTATGATTAATCCCACTGAGTTTGAGTGGATTGTCGATGAAAATGAACAGAAAAAGTTAGCCACAACTCTGGCGGATGGCATTGTCGATTGGTTCGCAACCACTCGGTAAAGTCTCATTTCCCCCTGTAAGAGGACCAGAAACCGGGTTTGAAGGAGTAGGGTGGGCAGTGCCCACCCTACAATTGCTAAATCAAAATCATGGTAGCGAGCAAGATGCTCGCACTCCTTTAGAGCAACGGAATATAATTTAGAATAAAACTGTAAGTTTAGTGGAACAAATAAAATGAATCTTCCTCGGGTGAGAGCGCCAGAATTTCCTGACCATCAACCTTGGTTAA
>CAYUEH010000224.1:3624-8261 GCA_964442465.1 uncultured Laspinema sp.
ATGAATCTTCCTCGGGTGAGAGCGCCAGAATTTCCTGACCATCAACCTTGGTTAAATTGCGATCGCCCTTTATCCCTCGGCCAATTAAAAGGGCGAATTGTGTTACTTGACTTTTGGACCTATTGCTGTATTAATTGCCTGCATATTTTACCGGATTTAAAATACTTAGAGCAAAAATATCCCGAATATCTCACAGTCATTGGCGTTCATTCAGCTAAATTTGAGAACGAAAAAGAAATAGAAAACATCCGGCAAGCGATTCTCCGGTATGATATCGAACATCCGGTGATTGTGGATCACGAGTTTGAAATTTGGCAACAGTATGCGGTACGCGCATGGCCGACTTTAATTTTAATTGACCCGCTGGGATATGTAGTGGGAATGGTTTCGGGCGAAGGGAAACGGGGGGAATTGGAGGAGGCGATCGCCCAGTTAATTGCCCAGCAGCAAGCTCAAGATTCCGTCTCCATTCCCCATATCAAACCTGTCTTAGAAAAACAGAAAAATCCTTTAATTACCCCCTTAGCCTTTCCCGGGAAAGTCCTCGCCGATGCCGCCAGCAGTCGCCTGTTTATTGCCGACACCGGACATCATCGCATCATTGTCACCACCCTAGAATGCACCGTACAAACCATCATCGGCAACGGCACCCCGGGATTCACCGATGGGTCTTTTTCTGAAGCGCAGTTTTTTGGACCCCAAGGCATGAGTTGGGATGAGAACTCCCAATGTCTCTATGTGGCAGATACGGACAACCATGCCATCCGCCAAATCGATTTCACCACCCAACAGGTGCAAACCCTCGCGGGAACTGGAGAACAAAATCGCACCTTGGAGCCCCAGGGAGGTCATGGGTTAGAGACGCCTTTAAATTCCCCCTGGGATTTAGAACTGATTGGCGGGGAACTGTTATTAATCGCAATGGCCGGGTCCCACCAAATTTGGGCGTTGGATTTGATGGATGGGACCGTGGGGACCTACAGTGGTATCGGTGCAGAAGCTGGCATTGATGGAGCACTGGATGAGGCGGCATTTGCTCAACCTAGCGGCATTACCACCGATGACGAGGAACTGTTTGTGGCGGATAGTGAAATTAGTTCCATTCGGGCGATCGGGTTAGGGGATGAACCCCGGGTGCGAACCCTCTGCGGCAGTGGGGATTTGTTTGGATATGGCGATCGCGATGGCACCGCAGAAGAGGCCCTCTTGCAACATTGTCTCGGCATCGATTATGCTGAGGGATTGCTGTGGGTTGCAGATACTTACAACCACAAAATTAAAACCGTCCATCCCAAAACAGGAGCGTGCAAAACCGTTCTAGGAGATGGAACTCCGGGATTATTAGATGGGAAAAATACCGCCACCCGCTTTTTTGAACCGGGGGGTTTAAGTGTTGCCGCAGGTATCCTTTATATTGCCGATACCAATAATCATCGCATCCGACAGGTAGCCTTAGATACCTTAACCGTGACCACCCTGGAGTTGACTGGATTATGTGCACCGGGTTTTTGTGTACCCGAGAATTCAGCTAAAAACCAACTACTGTAACACAAGGCACAGATGGCTTCAAAATGAGGAACACTCGGTCTGAGGTCAAGTCAATAAAACCGCCAAATAACCTCCCCAAATGGGGATTTTATTTTTTATCCGGACTCAGAGAGAATTTTTCAAAAATTTTGAGGGCAGAACTAGACAGGAATGCGCAGATAACGTTAGAATTTGGCCCGGGACGTCTAAATAGAAATTCACGTTCGCGTTTGATATAAAGAGTCAACGGTTATCGGTTTGAGTCAACTTTTTTATGAAAGATTCAAACCCAGTTGGCTATTCCTCAAGAGAAGTGGACAAAACGCACCCACCTCCTCGGGTTCCAAATGCTTGGAATGGGGGAGGGTTCAACCCGTCCAGTTGGCTTACAGTCGATCACCACACCGTTCATCGTGCGGGAGACGTCAATCGAAAATGAACCCAATATTAAATTTACTCTCATTACTCGGAATCGTGGGGCTATGCTTTGTGGCATGGCTGGGTTCCGAAGATCGTCGCATTATTCCCTGGAAGGTCATCTTTTGGGGAATTGGCCTACAAATGGTTGTGGGATTAATCGTGTTTGGGCTGGGGAGCAGTCTGGTTGAAGGACTGAGTGACATCCTGAATGTGGTCCTGGATGCCTCGGAAGCTGGGGCGCAGTTCCTATTTGGGGGACCGGCTTCGATGTTGGTGGCCGACCCCAATTTTGCGGCAGGTCCAGGGCCAGCGGGTCGCTGGATTGCCCGAACTGTCGGTAATCCTTACGTTGCAGTGGCGGGCGATCGCCTCGGTACCGATAATCTCAATCCCGGTTTTGCTTACGTTCTGGCCTTTCGCGCCTTGCCACAGGTGATTTTCTTCTCTGGATTGGTCAGTTTACTGTATCGCCTGAATATTATTCAGCCGGTGGTCAAGTGGTTTGCGATTATTTTCCAGAAAACCATGAGAATCAGTGGGGCTGAATCCATGGCAGGGGCGGCTAATATTTTTGTGGGGATTGAATCGGCGATCGCCATCAAACCCTTTTTATTAGACATGACCCGCAGTGAACTTTGCGCGATTTTGACCAGTTGCTTTGGCTCGATCGCCTCGTCGGTTTTAGCCCTCTATGCCGGTTTATTGCGCCCCACTTTTCCCTCCATTGCCGGTCACTTGGTCTCCGCTTCGATTATGACCATTCCCGCTTGTTTCGTGATTTCTAAACTCTTAGTCCCCGAAACCGGCGAACCGAAAACCCTCGGTCACATTCCCGAGGACAAAACCTCGGATTCCTCTAAGCGTCCCAACCCCATGGATAGTTTAATTGGCGGGGCCTTGGATGGGGTAAAAATGGCCGTGGGAATTGCGGCTGCAATTATTGCCATTCTGGGCATGGTTGCTCTAATTAATGCCGTCTTTAGTGGGATCTCAACCCTCGTGGTTGGTACATCACCAACCGGGGACCCTTCTTTGGTGACCCAGTTCTTTGCTAATCCTCTAGCCAATCTCCTGGGAATGTTATTTTTACCCCTGACCTTTTTAACTGGGGTTTCCCTAGACTGGCAGGAATTGTGGACCTGTTCCCTATTGATTGGCCGCAGGCTGTTTGAAACAAATATCCCCCCCTATCAAGCCCTCGGGGGGTTCGCCCAATCTGGGGAACTGAGCACTCGTGCCCTGTTAGTCGTCAGCTATGTGCTCTGTGGGTTTACCCATTTCGCCTCCTACGGCATTTTTGTCGGAGGGTTATCCGGGTTAATCCCCGAACGGCGCAATGAAGTGGCCTCTTTGGGCTTTAAAGCGCTTTGGGCCGGTACTCTAGCTACCTTAATGACCGGCTGTATGGCGGGGTTATTTGATATTGGTAACGCCGCTGTCTTAGGCCGCTAGGACGTGGGTACAGTATTCAATCAAGGGGACAAGACTCCGGGTTTCATCGCCGTTGCTTTATGACTGATGAGCTCATATTTTCTGGCATCAACCCGGTTTCTCACCCATCCTGTACTGACGCCCTGGGCGATCGCCTATTTCCTGGATTAATCACTCCGCGTATGAAAATAAGGACGCTCAACATGAAACGAAACCGGCTGTGGCTGCTCGGTTTGGGGCTGCTAACTGCACTAACTCTGATGATTGCCGACGATCGGGCACTTCCCCTGCACCCCCAGATGGGTCTCTCGAATTTGCAGTTGAATGCGCGCGCAGCAGAGGCCCCTCCTAGGGTGATTCAAGTCGCCCAAAGAGGCACTCAAACCCCCCCATCCTCCCCATCTCCCCCATCCTCCCCATCTCCCCCCTCTCCCCCTGCTTCCCCCGCTTCCATCCCGGCCCCAAGTCTGTCTGCGGAAGAATTAGAAGCCAGTCCAGTCCAGTTGAGCGAAGAACCCTATCAAGACCCCGGGGGACGGTTTAGGGTGGGCCTGTTGGCGGAATATTTACCCACGGAGAATGAAGCGGAAACGGCGGACAGAGGACCGCTGCAACCCTATAAAGTTGGCACTTCAGCGGGGATTCCGTTAATCGAATCTCCCGATGGAAATTTAGCCTATACGGTGATTGTCCAACCCCTAGCGACGGCCCGCCCCTTGAGTAATGAGGAGTTGGCAGAAATTGCCATTGAGGAATTTAAGCGCGGGGAAGGATTTAGTCCTGATGAGTTTAGACCAGTCGCCACAGGAGAGGTGCTCGTGCCTTGGACTGGAATTTTCAATAATCAGACGCCGATGCAGGGGACAATTTTGGTCCGTCAGCGCGATCGCAGTGTCTATTTGTTGCTGATTTCTGCAACGGATGTGGCTGCATCGAAGCTCGACCCGGCGATCGCCTTATTATTCGAGACCCTCGAACCCCTCACCCCGGAATCTTCTCCGAATCCTTAGTAAAACAAGGGGGCGCATCCTGTGCGCCCTTTTTCATAACACACCTGGGATGAAGTAATTGTAGTAATTGTAGGGTGGGCAATGCCCACCGTAATTCAGGTGGGCATTGCCCACCCTACAATTACTTACTTGCATCAAGAGGACCCCTGAAGGGGTCACTACGAACAATTTACGAACAATTTAGGAACAATTACTAGACCTCTTGCAAAATTCTTTAAAGCCCCCCGGAAATAAAATATTTATTCCTCT
>CAYUEH010000225.1:0-4970 GCA_964442465.1 uncultured Laspinema sp.
ATGACAGAAACTTTGGCGCAGTTTCCGGACTTCGGGGGTTTAGTGTTGAAACAAGCGCACCAAGGAGCTGTTGAGGGGTTTTGCTGTGATCGTGAATTGATTGATTGGCTAGGGCAAGTCCCCCATCCATCGAACAAATTTATGGCAAATTGTTGTCCAGCGATCGCCCTGGGGTATCCGGTGTGGTATCCTAGCAAGATTAGTGGGGCGGCAGTTGGATTGCCCCGGGCAAAACTAGAAAAACTCTCTTCGCTTTGGTTGATTTAAACTGAATGGTATTTCATGATCGATGCCCTGTTCATTCCAGCAGTTTGAGGTAATCCCATGACCTTCATTGCCACAATCCTCACCAGTCTACTTTCAATTCTGGTCGTTCTCGTCGGACCGAAGTTTTCCGATGAGAAACATCGCAATACTGTGCGCGCAGTTGCCCTGTTAATCGGCATTTTAGCAGCAACAGGTTCCCTGTTGAAAACTTTTACGATTATCCCATCGGGCAAAGTTGGGGTGACTGAGGTGTTTGGGAAGGTAAACCCCCAACCCCTGAATCCCGGAGTGCATTGGGTGAACCCATTTGGAAATGTTTTGAAGTTTTCCACGCGGTTGCGGGATATGCCGGAAAAAATTTCAGCCACTTCCCAAGAAGGGTTAAACCTAGTGGTAGAGGGGACGATCCAGTATCGCTTAGACCCGAATAGTGCAGCGGATCTGTATCAAAATGTGGGGGCCAATGATGGAGAAATCGTGCGATCGCGGTTTCAAGCGATTATGCGGGAAATTACATCCAGTTATCCGGCTAGAGATATTTACACCGCTAAACGAGAGGAAGTCACCCGGCGACTGCGGTTATCCATGGGGGAGTCTTTAACGCCTTTGGGTTTGATCGTCGAAGAAGCCTTTCTCAAGGATGTGGCGCTACCGGAGAAATTACAAGCTGCCATTGAACAGAAAATGGAGGTAGAACAGGACAATCAGCGCATGGAGTTGGTGCTAGAGAAAGAGCGGCAAGAAGCCGAAAGAAAGCGCATTGAAGCCTTGGGAATTGCGGAGTATCAACAAATTATTTCCCCGGGTTTAACCTCGCAATTCTTGCAATGGCGAAGTATTGAAGCAACCGATCGCCTGGCCAATTCTAATAATAGTAAAGTAGTAATTATGGGCGGGTCTGGGAATAATGGGAATGTGCCGGTGATTCTGCAACCCTAGGCGATCGCCCCTTTTGACTATCCCCGACTTTTTCTGAAGGTGAACCGATGACTGAACCGACGAAATACTATATTGTCAAGAGCCAAAACGGAACTTGTGAAATTCTCCCAGGCAGTTCCCTGGAAGGACCGGACAACCCAGAACTTGGGGAGAAATGGGGACCCTTTGAGTCCCGGGAGGGTGCGATCGCCCGTCGCGTGGGTTTGATTCGCGCCGGAAAGTGCCAACCGTTATAACCCGGACGGGAGAATCCATCGGTGTCATACAGGAACGAAGCACCGATTGATTCCCCCGCAGCGGTGTCTAGCGGCCCATCTTGGCTAAAACCCAGTCGCGAGACTCTAATGCCAAATAGAAATCCGGTTGAATTTCTAGGGCTTTTTCGTAGGAAGCCAGGGCTTCATTGTAGCGTTCAATTGACTCTAGGGCGATTCCCCGTTGAGTCCAGACCAAGGCATCTTGGGTTTGAGAGGCGATCGCCCGATCAAACGATTCAATCGCATCACTATAACGCCGGAGTTCATTGAGTGCGATCCCCCGATTCGCCCAGGATTTACCATCCCTGGGTTCAAACTTCACCGCTTGATCAAACGAGGTAAGTGCCTCTGCATAACGGCGTAGTTCCATTTGTGCCAAACCGCGATCGCGCCAAGCCAGATGAAAACTTTCCTCAATCGCCAAGGCGCGATCAAAAGCCTCAATCGCCTCAAAGTGGCGACCCAACCCCAGACTCAGCAAGACACCGCGATTATGCCAGCCTTTATAAAAATCCGGTTCAATCGCCAGAGCCCGATCGTAAGCCGCTAACCCTTCCGCAAATTGAGACGCACTATACAGGGTCGTTCCCTTCGCATTCCAGGCGAGATAAAACTCTGGATTAATCTCCAAAGCGCGATCGAACGAAGCGATCGCCTCATCCAGCCGTTCTAACTGATTAAGTAATCGACCCCGTTCCAACCAGGCATTCAAATTTTCCGGGTTACTTTCAAGCTGACGATCATAAGCAGCCACAGAGCGTTCAAAAGCGAGATCGGCCTCTTGGGGACGTTGTAAATAGTCTAAAACCAACGCCTTGCGTTCCCAGCCTTGCGGGTCATTCGGCTCCACTTCTAGGACTTGGTCCAGGTCCGACAGTGCCTCATCGTAGCGCTGTAAACTGAGTAAACCCAGGGCCCGACCCTTGAGGGCATTCACATCATTCCGGCGCAGTTCTAAAGCGCGATCGTGAGCGGCGACTGCCTCGTCGTAGCGCTGTAATTGATACAAAGTTTCCCCGCGATTATTCCAATAGCGGGCATTTTTCGGTTCTACCCGGCTGGCATTGTCATAAGCCACGAGAGCCGACTCATAGCGTTCGAGTAGATAGAGGGCATCCCCGCGACATTTCCAAGCCAAGGCATGATCCGCCTTAATCCCGATCGCCCGATCGCACTGATCCAGGGCTTCCAGGTAGTCCTGAGATTCCAAAAGCAGGCTGGCATTTTCGATAAATTGGTCCGACTCCTGAAGCGCTTGACGAGCTTGCTGAGAATTGCTCATGGCGATCGCCACCCCTGCCGTTCCCACCAGGGCCACCACTGCCAGAATCGGCCAGGGGTTACTCAAGGGTAACTTTTGGTAAAGTTGGGTCACCCCGGCTACAGCAGTGGCCCCGATGGGAGCCTTGGCTTTACCGGAGGGACTCGCCCCTAGATCGGCCTGGGGCGGAGCTGAGGGGACCTGGGGAGACACCGGACCCTCCGCCCCCATCGGCACTGGGACCGACTCATCCAAGGGAACCATAACCGGGACCTGGAGGGCGCGCAGGTCCGCTAACACCTCCTGAGCCGATTCATAGCGCTCGCGGAAATAAGAGCGCACCATTTTATCCAAAATCGCCCCAAAGCGATCGCTCACCTGAACGTGCTTGCGCCAACTGAGTTCTCCCGTATGGGGTTCCGTCCCCAGATAATCCGGACGCACCCCGGTTAACGCTTGCAGGGCCACTGCCCCCAGAGCGTAAATATCACTATTCGGGCGGGGATTGCCCACCATTTGCTCCTTGGGCATATAGCCTGGAGTCCCGATCGCCGTCGAAGTCGTTAACTGGCCCTGGTCAATGGTCAAGGTGCCAATTTGCTTAACCGCGCCAAAATTGGTCAACATCAGCTTACCGTCGGACTGACGCCGGAAAATACTCCAGGGAGTTAAATCCAAATGAATGGCATGATGTTCGTGAACGAAGGCCAGGGTTTCTAGGACCTCTTGTAATAAGGCGACTGCCTCCTTTTCCTCGTACTTTTTGCCCTGGATCAATTCATGAGAAAGGGACTGTCCCTCAATCTGCTCCTGGACTAAATAAAATGCCCCATTTTGCTCAAAATCGGCCAGTAACGTGGGGATGCACTCATGAGTGCCTAAACGGTGTAACAATTGCGCTTCCGCATCAAAAAAGCTTTTCGCTTCCCACCAGGGAAAGGTCTCTTGTTGAACGGGTTTAATTTGCTCCACCGTACACCAGGGCATTTCCTGGCGTTGTAAATCCTCCCCTAAAAAGGTTTTACTAAACCGGCGTTCCGCTAACAGACTCACCAATTGATAGCGACCATCGAGGACATTGCCAATTTCATGTAAAGAGCGTAAATCAGCGATCACCTCCGTCGCTTGTTGGTAGCGGTCTTGATAGTCTGAGCGCACCATTTTATCCAGAATCTGGGCAAACTTCGGGTTGACCGGGGCCAAATGATGCCATAAGGTTTGACCCGTTTTGGGGTCCCGTTCTAACTCCCGGGGGGGGATGCCGGTTAAGGCTTGAATGGCGGTCATGCCGAGGGCATAAATATCGCTATTAAAGCGAGGTTTGCCCCCGAGTTGTTCAATGGGGACATAACCCGGAGTGCCGATCGCCGCCGTGCCGATTTGACCTTGGGGATTGATAGCTAGAGTTTCGATTTCTTTAAGGGACCCAAAATCCACCGGAATAATTTTGCGATCGCCGGTCCGCCGGATTAAATTAGAGGGTTTAATATTGCGATGAATCACCGAGTGCTGATGAATGAACGCTAAGACTTCCAGGACTTGATGTAATAGCGCCATCACCAACCCTTCACTCCAGCGGTTGCCTCGGATGATTTCTTGACTGAGGTCTTGACCCTCGATAAATTCTTCAACAATATAAAATTTTTGCCCCTCCTCAAACCCATCCAAAATTCCTGGAATCAGCGGATGAGCGCTTAATTTTTGCATCACTTCGATTTCTCGTTGCAAGCGCCCACGGGCTTCGGTCAGCAGGGTGGGATTGGAGAGATTCGGTTGGAGTTGTTTAATGACACAGGGGCGCGGTTGGTCTGGCTGTTGTCGGTCTTCAGCCAGATAGAGTTTACCAAAAGCACCTCGCTTGAGGTCTTTGATGAGTTGGTAGCGCCCTTGGATGAGCTGTCCGGTCATGGCGTTCATCAGTTGCATAGCGTTAGATCTGCGGCGGCGGTTGAGTGAATAGTGTTCCGGGCCCTCTGGCCCCTTTGTTCTGGAGTCTTTAGGTGCGATCGCGAGGTTGAGATGATGATTTTTTAGACGGGTGGTACCCAGGGGCGGGTTAAGACAATCTGACAGGGGACAGGAAAAATCAAATCATCGAGGCGATCGCCCAGGGGGTTACGACCCCTGCAATGGGTTGAATAGGGGCCTTCGTTCGAGCGCTCCTGGCATTTTGAAGCACTTGCATTCAGGATAAACAGCTCTGGCACTAACAACACATCGATTGATTTCCATGCAAGCAATCCGTT
>CAYUEH010000225.1:5070-8237 GCA_964442465.1 uncultured Laspinema sp.
GCCAAATTGACCCAATTTATGGCAACCTGAAAAACATAACCCAGACTAGAAGACCCCGGTGCGTCCATTGGCCGATCGAGAAGGGGGACGAGCCCCAAACCTAGAAGCCGTAAATGCGATCGCCCCAGGATCTAATCAACTACCCTGCACAGCAACTATTCAGATTGCGATCGCCCCTATGCAAACACTCCCGAACCCAACCACCCCCCAACCTACGCCCAATAATGCCCTGACGGACACCACCATCCACCGTCGCAAAACTCGCCCGGTTCCCGTGGGCAACATTACCATTGGAGGCGGTAACCCCGTGGTAGTCCAGTCCATGATTAACGAAGACACCTTAGATATTGAGGGGTCCGTGGCCGGAATTCGTCGTCTCCATGAAATCGGCTGCGAAATTGTCCGCGTCACCGTCCCCAGTATGGCCCATGCCAAAGCCTTGGCGGAAATTAAGCAAAGACTGGCGCGGACCTATCAAATCGTTCCCTTGGTGGCGGATGTTCATCACAACGGCATGAAAATTGCCCTAGAAGTCGCCAAGCACGTGGATAAGGTCAGAATCAATCCCGGGCTGTACGTCTTTGAAAAACCCAACCCCAACCGCACCGAATACACTCCCACGGAATTTGCAGAAATTGGGGAAAAAATCCGGGAAACTCTAGAACCTTTGGTCATTTCTCTACGAGATCAAGGGAAATCCATGCGCATTGGGGTCAATCACGGGTCCCTCGCTGAACGGATGCTGTTTAGTTATGGGGATACGCCCGAAGGGATGGTGGAATCCGCCCTCGAATTTATTAGAATTTGTGAATCCTTAGACTTCCGCAACCTGGTCATTTCTATGAAAGCATCCCGAGTGCCGGTGATGCTGGCCGCCTATCGCCTGATGGCGCAGCGGATGGATCAATTAGGCATGGATTATCCCCTGCACCTCGGGGTCACCGAAGCTGGCGATGGAGAATATGGTCGGATTAAATCCACCGCAGGCATTGGGACCTTATTAGCGGAAGGGATTGGCGACACCATTCGCGTGTCCCTGACGGAAGCCCCGGAAAAAGAAATTCCCGTCTGTTACAGTATCCTACAAGCCCTGGGTCTGCGCAAGACGATGGTGGAATATGTGGCCTGTCCCTCTTGTGGTCGCACCCTCTTTAATTTAGAAGAGGTCCTCCATCAGGTCCGAGAAGCGACTAAACACCTGACGGGACTCGATATTGCTGTAATGGGTTGCATTGTTAATGGACCCGGAGAAATGGCCGATGCCGATTATGGTTATGTGGGTAAGCAACCGGGATATATTTCCCTCTATCGGGGTCGGGATGAGATTAAAAAGGTCCCGGAATCTCAAGGGGTTGAGGAGTTAATTAAGTTGATTCAAGCCGATGGGCGATGGGTTGATCCCTAGGGATGCAGCGGTAGGGATTGAACGAACTCTTTAGTATTGTAGGGTGGGCAATGCCCACCGATATGAAGGTGGGCATTGCCCACCCTACTCCTAGGGCAAATCTGGACGGAGATCGCCCCTTGACTCCGCCTTTAACCGAATCAGGCCGGTCTGTTACCTCAGCAAAGCCTGTGTTATCGTAGGGCTAGGGACAAACCCGATCCATACAATCCTGACCATCCTCTATTCCTTATTTGAGCTGTTCAAAGGCCCAGTGGGGAAGATCAAATCAGGGCAGGCGTTTTCTCGTCGGGTTCGTCATCTATCGTTCACTATCAACCCGGTGCTTTCCCTTCATTAAACCCCCATCGCTTCCCTCTCGATTGCTTTCATCGTACTACCTTCTTTGTCGAAAGATAGAAGAGTCAACCGGGGTCGTCCTTAATCGTAGTTTTTCCTTCCTGATTGAATATTTATGGTGATTACAAAACGCGGACTTATAGTAGGTGCAACAGCAGTAGCCTTAACTGCTGTTACGGTCACGGGGGCGGGACTTCATCTGTCCCAAAGTCAAGCATTTTTTCAAGAGAGTCCCAAAGAACTGGTAGACGAAGTTTGGCAAATTATTAACCGCAATTATGTGGATGCCACGTTTAACCAAGTGGATTGGGAAACGGTTCGTCAAGACTTTTTGACAAGACCTTATGCCAATAAGGAGGAAGCTTACACCGCCATTCAAGAAATGCTGGAACAACTGGGTGACCCCTACACCCGGTTTATGAATCCAGAAGAGTTCAAGAATATGCAGATTGATACTTCTGGAGAACTGACAGGGGTGGGGATTCAAATCTCCCAGGATGAAGAGACGAAGCAACTGATTGTGATTTCGCCGATCGAGGATACACCGGCTTTCTCGATGGGAATTCAAGCTAGAGACGCCATCCTCCAGATTGACGGACAAAGTACCGAAGGGATGGATATCAATGACGCAGTGTCCCTGATTCGAGGTCCGGTGGGCACGGAGGTGACCCTGACTATCGAACGGGTGCTTGACGAAGAACGCGGGACGAAAGAGACTAAAGATTATACGATTCGGCGCGAACGCATCGAACTCCATCCGGTCCGCTACAGCTATCAGGAAAGCCCGATGGGTGGGGTCGGTTACATCCGTCTGACGAATTTTAACGCGATCGCTGCTGAAGAAATGCGCGACGCCATCCAGGACCTGGAAGGCCAAAATGTCTCCGGCTATATTCTGGATCTGCGGTCCAACCCCGGGGGTCTACTCCATGCCAGCATTGAAATCGCTCGGATGTGGCTCGATTCCGGCAGCATTGTCTCCACCGTAAACCGCATAGGAGAGATGGACCGTCAGTCGGCCAATGGACGCGCCTTGACGAATAAACCGTTGGTGGTGTTAGTGGATGGGGGTTCCGCCAGTGCCAGTGAAATTCTCTCTGGGGCTTTGCGCGACAATGAGCGGGCGGTCCTCGTGGGGTCCAAAACCTTCGGTAAGGGCTTAGTGCAGTCGGTCCGGGGATTGGGAGATGGATCCGGACTGGCGGTGACCATTGCCAAGTATCTTACCCCCAATGGCACGGATATTAACCAGGAAGGGATTACTCCGGATGTGGCGATCGAACTCACCGAGGACCAACAAAAACTCTTACGGGGCGATCGCACTTTAATTGGTTCGGAACAAGACCCTCAATACACGAAAGCGATGGAAGTCCTCCGCCAAGAAATTGCCACCGCCCGCGCTAGACGGATCCCCGCCAACTAA
>CAYUEH010000226.1:0-1878 GCA_964442465.1 uncultured Laspinema sp.
AGTGGCAATGTCGAATCGGTCGAAACTGAGCATGATTTCTCCATAAGAAAGCCCCCATCGGTGTCATCGATGAGGGCTGTTTGTACGTGATATCGTGGGTTTGGGTTAAGAGTCAGCCGGGCCATTGAGAAGGCAGCCTCCTCGATGGCCCGTTCTAGTGCTAGTTGATGCGATAGACCAGGCATTTTTCACCTAGTCCCGTCTCAATTTCTTCCCGCAGTTCCTCAAAAATAGCCTGTGCATTGTCTGCGTCGATGTCTTCGAGCAGATTCTCCTCGTTGTCATAGAAAGCCAGGAAGTATCCACGACCATATGCACCGATAGCATCATCCACAAACTGGTCGATGTCCTCAATGAGTTCGTGAAATGCAGCATTGGCATCAGTCTCGCATAGCCCTTGTTGGATTGTCAGAATGACATCTGCTGACAACATGCAGTGTTTTGCAATAAACTCTGCATCGAAATCCCACAGAGAGTCTCTGATGCATTCCTTGGCCGCTTGGTTGGCGGCCTTTTCGGTGAAGGCGATCGCAAACTCGCAGTCTTCGTTGTCAACGATGGGTAGCCCGTAATGTGTATTTTCGTTCTCCATGGTTTTTCTCCAATAAACGGCCCTCCCATTTCCAGGAGGTTCAGGATGTTATTTAGCGGTCGCACGCCCGCCTTGGTGTTAGAACGTGAATCCTAGACTTTCGATATCGCAGCGAAAGTCGCCGAGCAGCGTTATCAAACGGCCGAGCAACCATTCAGGGTCGCGCAATTGTTCCGCTGTGGCATCAGGGGCGATCGCACACTGTCGCGCCGCTTCCAAGTCAGCAACTTTCTCAGTGCGATCGTCGATTTTCAGAAATAGGTCGCGGTCAGGATTGAGGGCGATCGCCTCTTCCGCCTTCGAGATTTCGGTGTAGGCGATACACCGTTGGCCCATCTTCAGCCCACCAGCAAGTTTGCCCTCACGTTCGTACAGCCAACCATGAGTTGGCCCGTTCTGGCGGGCGTGGTACATCGTGTTTGCAATGTAATGGAGTGGGCCATCGGCACTGCACAGATGCCATTTCAGCAGATGGGCATACTCAGGAAATGCCTCGGCAAACTCATCATGGCAACAGCCAAACATTCCCTGTTCGGGGATGTCGGCGGTAATTGAAAACGTGTTGTGGCCATTGCCACATTCGTCGTCATAGCGAATCTGGGCATTGATGCGGCTGCCATCGTTGAGCGTTCCCTGGAGTTTCAGTTTCTGGAACTTGACCAACTTAGTGGGAACCAACCATTTCTGGATGAGCTTGATGTAAACCTTCCATTCCCCCCAGGGGATTCCCGCAGGGTGGTTGATTTCCTCCCAGTCAAATTTCAATCGGTCGGCGATGCGCTCGATTTGCTCAGCTTTGCAGGCTTGATAAACCCGCAGTTTGCGCTGTTCTGCTCCTGTGAGAAAGTCTGGCATCGGTAAGCGGGAAAACCGATAGTAGGCAGAAGCGATATGTGTTCGATTCATGATGGTGTCTCCATAAAGAAAGCCCCCCTGTTTCCAGGAGGGCTAGAGTTCTATGTGCGGATTTGGTGGGCGACGCAACCCCGCCCAGGGCTTAGAACTGGGGAGGGTCTGTTTCTCCCATGTCGGAATAGTCCCAAGTCCAACGGTCAGCGATGGCATCCAAAACATCGCCGTTTTCGTGCCAGAACTCCTTAGTTCCAGCATTTCCGGTTCCGGCGATCGCATTCATCACCTCTTGAAAATCGAGGTCATCTTGGTGTTCGTGCAGATATCGGCAGAGGTTGCTAAGTTCAACTGGGGTCATAAGTTTTCTCCATGAGAAAGGCCCGCAAGGGCAGGGCGTGTAATCAATTAGTACAAGCGATACATCCAGAATTTCT
>CAYUEH010000226.1:1978-8234 GCA_964442465.1 uncultured Laspinema sp.
CCCGCAAGGGCAGGGCGTGTAATCAATTAGTACAAGCGATACATCCAGAATTTCTCAGGGTTGGGTTCGATGAGCTTCAGGGTTGCCAGGAACTCCTCTGAGTTGATTTCTGGGATAAGTTCATCGCGGTTGATGTACTCATCGTCTCCAACGATGGATTCCTGCTTCTCAAAGGCTATATACAGCCCTTCAGCAAGTTTGCAGACCACCTCTTTGTGGTCGCGAGTTGCCAGGAAATAACCGCAACCCGTTTCCCGAGCTTGGAACTTCACAAGTTCCATGAAATCGTTATCATCCATTGTCTGACGCAGATTCCAATTCGCATCATGACCAAGATTTTGCAATGCTTCGATTCCCTTAGCATTGAGACAAGAAAACATCTCAAGTTCACAAGAAGGAATTATAAAAAGCCATTCGTAAACCGCCAATTTCATAGCATGGCGGCGATGGCCATCACTTGGAGCAACTGCCCAAAATTCAGTCGGTGAAGTTCCCGTAGAGAAAATAGGGAGGATGAAGTGGTGGCGATTAGTAAATTTCATGACTTACCTTGATAAACAATCAAGAGAAAGTCCGGTAGGGTTTGATGGCTCAGTATTTTATAGCAAAGTGTTTTATAGCAAAGTTGCGAAGTTCACGACAGAAGCAGGGTTTGGGCCAAAAAAAGACCCTCCCCAAATTAGGGGAAGGTCGCAGACTCAGACGTTAGTTTCCTCGTTAATAATATCCCTTATAAATGGCCCAATGGCGCAAAGATTCTAACTCCTCTGGGGTTAAATCTTTCTGTGGATATTTTTGGAAATCCTCAATAGCGCGGCGTTCCTCCTCTGCCAATTCTTCAGGGTCGATATCGTTTGGGTCGAATTTCCAGAGGGTTTCGGAAGCCCAATGGAGAGCAGCCTCTTGTTCTGGAGTCAAATCAATGTTATTCATGGATATCTCTTAGTTGGGATTTTCAAGCAGCAGCAATGCACCCCCCGGTTTGCCTCCCAGGGGGTGTTTTTGTTTGAACGGTTATGCGCGGTTATGCGTAGCCGTGTTCGCCACGCATGGCTTTCAGCAAATCTTTCTTTCGTCCTCGGCTAGCGCCTTGAATGCCCATGCGAGTCCCGAGTTTCCGTAACTCAGCCGCTTTCAGGTCTTTCAATTGCTTGCCGCCTAGTCCCAGAGCGTAGAGATGGTCAGCCAGACAATCACTGGTCGGTTGGTCTACTTTGTAGAGTGCGCCAAGCTCACCGAGCTTTTCGACGTATCCCTCGCTGACTCGGTGAACCACCGCCTTACTGGTGTAGCGAAATCCAGTATCACGGTGTTCTTCGGGTGCGATCGCAGGTTCCGTGCGCTCTGCGATTCCGATTTTCATGTGTGGTTCGTGCCGTTGAAGGTTCACCACAAAGTTATGTAAGTCGATACCCCAGCAAATGACCAAAGGAGCAATCGTCAGGGCGATCGCAAATTCCAAAATCGTTTTGAGTTCCATTTTGATTCTCTCGGTAAAAGTCAAGAATCAATCCGGTAGGGTTTCTAATGTATTGCGTCTCGCCCCTTCGTTAACAAATTGGGCGGCGACCCACACAAAATAGTGATAAGCCGCCGCCCAAGGCTACTTGTAATAGCCCGCTAGACTGAGGCCACCACTTGGAACCAAGCGGAAAAACCCCTTGAACTGTCCTGGGTTTTGCTCTAGTTGTTTGCCCACGTGGGGCATCTGGCGCATCACTGGGATGCGATCGCCTGGAGGTAATCGCCAAAATTGGAGTGGAATTAAATCTGATGGCGGCGGCTCTGGCTCAGGTTCGGGGTCAAGTTCCGGCTCTGGCTCCGGGTCTGATGGCGGCGGCTCTGGCTCAAACACGATGGCCGATTCAATGCGATCGCCCTCATCAATACAGTCCATCACCGACAAGCCATCAGTAATTCGACCGAACACCGCATAATTCCCATCGAGGAACCGGGAGTTGACCAGATTGAAGTAAAACTGCGACGAGGCAGAGTTTGGGTCAGAGCCACGGGCCATGGCGATGGTTCCGCGATCGTTCCGCACCACCGGCGGCACGGTGATGTTTGCATCTCGGAATGTTTGGCCCACTACTGGCTCATCAGCGCCTTGGGGTTTGATTTCCAGGGGAATGGTGCGAGTTTGCCCAGTTTCCGGGTCAGTAAAGCCTTCCCGGCCCAAGAGATTGGTCGGAAAATCCGGGTCTTTGCTGTTAGGGTCGCCCGCCTGGGCCACAAAATCGTCAACCACCCGGTGAAAGGTGATGCCGTCATAAAAGCCCCGCTGCACCAAATCCAGGAAGTTTCCTACGGTAATTGGGGCATTCTGTTCATCTAGCTCAACCGTAATATCGCCGCGTCCCTCAACCGCCAATTTGACCAAGGTGGGTTTAGGTGCGATCGCCATCAAAGTCCACCTCCTCCAATTCCAGTGCCTTGAGTCGTTACGAGGGGTTCAACCAATCGGATATCCAATTGGGGCGGCGATGGCACAATCCAGATTTCGCAATCAGAATCGCTGTTGAATCGGTGGCCGCCGGGTTCGTCCCAAATCTCCAGCGAGAGGAGGATTCGTTTCACCTCCCCGGTGAAATCCTCTGGGCGACCGGGCAACGGGACAATCAGCGACTCAAAATTGCGGACTCCCGCCTCGCCATCGTTAAAGCGAAATGTGCGGTCTTCGAGAACGAAGTCATCCCCCTCACTTGCCGCCTGACTCCGAATTGGCCGGCGGTTCAGGGTCACGATTCGCGGCCCGGACAGGTCCCCTTCACGAATAATTGCCAATTGGTTTTTCAATAACCGCCCGCGATCGCTCATCAACACTTTTTCGTACAAAAATCGAATCATTGTTTTTTGTCTCCTCTCAATCGGCTGTATCCATTATATAAAGCCAGTTTTGTCCTCCTGCGACCAATAGGGGCGGGCGGGTGGGGGCGGTGGTGTTTGCTGTGTGCGATCGCCCAACCGGGATTATAAAAAAAGACCCACCCATCACTGGGTAGGTCTTATTTCGTTAGTTGAGATTCAAGGAACGGAGAGTGGGCTTCTTCCGACAATCCAACCAAATGATTCGCTTGCGTTGTTGACGGGCGTAGCTGAGACAGTGCTTAGTACCACCGCGTTGCCGTCCATCAAACAAACCCAGGATTAGGTCAGCCTTGTTAACCATCCACTCATTCCGCTTGTTGAGGCAGCCGTTCCGATACTCTGGCATGAGAACTTTCACCTTCTTCGCCTTCTTCGCCAATTCATCCCGTTTCTTGAGTAACTGGTCTGACCAAACGCCGACACCATGATTCCCACATGGCTTGATGAGGCACCAGTCGATGCCCATCTCGGACCAGACTTCGGCAGCCCAGAGGTCAACTCCAGGCGCTCCACCACAGATGAAGACGGCATCGGGATAGAGGGACAATGTTATCTCTGACATTGACTGAATCCAAACCCGAACATCCTTCTTCCGAAGATGCTTGAACCGGCGATGACCAGTGATGCAAATGACTTTGCGCATGAGATTACCTTGCGAGATTTACAGGTCCGGTACCCCTTGGCACACGAACCAAACTCTAATGGCGGTAGCCTCTCAACTCTCAACGTTAGACAGATTCGCCCATCCAGTTAGCGAGTCCCCCATCGGGCGGTAATGTTTTGCCTTAGTTCAGGGTGTCTCGCTCCCGTGGGGGTGTCGCGTTGTTGTGGTTTGGTCAAGGCCCGAATGTGGCGCTATCCCGCTGGAACGGTTGGGGGCGATCGCGCAGCGTGCGGGGACTGCAATCGCACTGGAACGGTTCATCACGATAAAAAAAGACCCACCCATTGCTGGGTAGGTCTTTGTTGAAATTACACCCAACGATGGGGTTTGTTAATCCCCTCATCGGCGAAGAAGATTTCCATACCTTTCTCTGTTAGGACATCCACGATGATGTTCTGAATCATGAGTCGGCACTTCTCGATGGGTTTGAAGATGGGATGACTCTGCCAACCCAAATCCTGATGGAATACCTCGAACCAGTCTTGAGCCATGATTTCCTCAATGAACTGTGCGATCGTAGCAGCATCCATTGAGTTGTGGTCAAACAACCGGTGTTCTTGGATGGACCGGATGATGTTCATAATGAGTTTCCTCATAAATATCAGGCCCTCCTCGCGGTCGCGACCCACCTGGAGGGAATAGCGCTTGTGTTAATTCGTAATGTCTCTTGCCGTTAGCATTGGCCTGTCCCAAGACGGTACAGGGCGGTACTGCGTTTATAAAAAAAGACCCACCCAAATGGGCAAGTCTTCGTTCACTTAGAACTCAGTTCACTTAGAACTCGTCGTCGTCGGCGCTGGGGACATACGGCTGATACTTGCCGTTCAACTCTAGTTCAAGGTCTTCCTGATACTCCATCGCAAGGTCAATTAACTTGCAAATATCAGATGACCAATCGCTTTTCACCCGATTGGATTGGTATTTCTCAGACCATTTCTGGTTGTAAAGCAAGTTATCGTTTTCCATAATCTGCCAATGAACCGAGTTCTCCTTAAAGAGCGAGAAGTTGTAGCGATAGAGATTTTTCAATCCCTTCCGCTCCATCTCTTCCCAAATCAATCGGCAGTGACGGGCGATGCGGTCATTTCCCGCACAGCGCCACGTCGTCCGGTTAATGTAGGACTCAGAGAACAGGAGGTCAATCATACTGAACATGGTGTTTACCTTGTGAAAATCACCCTCCTCACGCGGAAGCGACCCACCCGGAGGGAATAGCGATATGGTATCCATAAAAAAAGACCCACCCCAGATTGGGGCAGGTCTTGAAAATCACTATTTGTACGGCTGTTCGATGAACGAAGTCAGCCACTCAATACACCGGGTAATCATTTCAGCCTGACTGCGATCGCTTGGCTCATAAACCAACACAATTGTTCGTCCCTGTTGATGAGTCAACGCTCCCTGGATTAAGGCACAAACCCGAGAATCAACTCCTCGCCCCGGTCGCTTTCTGAACCGAGGATTGTTGAGATTCGCGGAATACCGGGGCAGTCCCACCTCCTTGTCGTTTAGGAGGTTCCAGAGTTCCTCTCTGGAAATCTTAAGGAACCAGGAGTCCGGCACATTGTAGTATGCGCCTCCGAGCCAGAACTTGTGGCATTCGGGAAATGGGTCACGCCACTTCTCGAAAGTGATCCACCAAGGACTATCAGCGAACACGGTATAGAACTCTTGCCAGTCATAGCCGTGTCGGTTGAACTCGAACAGTTTGATAGACATAACCGTTACCTTGTGAGATTTACAGGTCCGAGTCCCCTTGGACATCGAACCAAACTCCAATGGCGGTAGCCTCCACACTATTCGCGGCTCGACGACTCGCTCCGTGCAATTAGCGAGTCCCCCATCGGGCAGTGGTGTTTCGGAATAGACCGGGGTGTTTCGTTCCCGTGGGGGTGTCGCGGTCTTGTCCTTGAGTCAGGTTCCCCGACTCGCTGTTATTTGGGCGTTGACGTGCATACAGAGTTGGCTTGCTCCCGTAATGAGTTACGGAAACATGGCGCTACGGTTGCAATTTCGACAGTGCGATCGCAAAGCGTGCGGGAACCGCAATCGCAACATTCCAATTTGTGAGGTGAGGCACTAGCACGTTGGCTGTGGCCCCGATTCACCCCTGGACTGAATCGGGGCCATAAAAAAAGACCCATCCCTTGTGGGACAGGTCTTCGGGGTTAGTCAAATCCTAGAACGGTGATTCGTCCGGGTTAGGCTCGTCAGTCACAAACTGTTGAGGCTGCTGAGGAATGGGTTGAGCGTAGTAGGGCTGCTGGTACATCGGCTGTTGGTACATCGGCTGTTGCATGGGTTGCTGCTTAGCTTCAGCCGCCGCCCGTGCCTGGTCACGCAGTTCGTAGTACCGATTACGCGCCTTGAGCAATTCAGCGGCACTATAGCCCAACTCATCAGCAAATTGACTCATCTTCTGATAATCCCAGCCCTGAATCTCGTGTTTCTTCCAGTCTTCCTCAAATACCGCGTACAGGTTTAAACCAGTCAAATCGCCCCGGTATTCCTGCTTAAACTGTTTCCAAGCCATGATTCGGAAGCAGTCCCGCAACCGTCCTTCATCGCGTTTTGCACGACTCGGAAACACGATAGAGGAGGGAGTGTTGTTAGCACGAGTGTTAGTCATGATGAGTTTCCTCATAAACATAAACATCACTATCAACTCGCGGAAGCGACCCGACTGGAGGGAACAACCTGACTGAATTTCAAGACAATCCAACC
>CAYUEH010000227.1:0-6887 GCA_964442465.1 uncultured Laspinema sp.
TCTTTTAGAAGAGATCCCCCCAACCCCCCTTAATAAGGGGGGCTTGAATAATTCTGCAAAACTTCTAATGCAGAACTTTTTTTCTGGAAATCCCTAATACGGAATCCGGTTTTTATGTTGAAAACCGGATTCTTAAAGATTGTGTAAAGACAAGGGGTTTGTGATCCCAAAGCCCGGGTTAAATTTAGCCCGCCTAGGAGGAGTGGGTTTGAGGAGATTCTACCCTTCTAGGCGGTAGGATTTGCCCTCCAGGCCGGTGAATCCAGTCGCGTGGGAACAAATGTAGGGCGATCGTCACGACTGCGATTAATCCAGGCTGAGAATTTTCCTCCTGAAGTATAGATGACAGGGGGAGAGGTTTATGCTATCGCTTCGCTAAATTGTCTGTAACTCTTCATTTTTAGCTGGGCAATCAGCTATTGGATGTTTTTTTTATAAATAATCACCTCAAAACTTCATCCCAATGGCAGATGAGAGCTTTGCAACTGATCGATGAAAATTAGAGGGAAGCGGTAGAGAACTCCGAGGGTCGAAAGCGGACCTGAAATGGACTGGCTAGTGTGAGGCCAAATCCGAAACAGCACGCTTAGAGATGCGGAGACTTTCTATCGGGTCGAACTTTAGTAGTAGAAGGGCTGGACTCCGAAAGGGGGTGGGATGGCCTGACCCAGTAAACCCTTAAGTATCGGAAGACCTGCCGCATTTACCACTGTGCGATCGCACTAATTTCTGGGTCTGAGTTGAGCAACAGACCCCCGTGAGTATCGCTGCTGATAGGAAGAGGATAATTTTATGAATGATGCTGTAAAAATCTTTTCTCATTATAATACCAAGTCAGGCTCGGTGTCTAGAAAAAGACGGTGGCCGATTTACTTATTTTTAGGAATTACAAGCAATCTATTCGTTTGGGGGGCGGCGATCGCCTATATCACCCTCAAAGCCCCAAGTTATACGACCAAATGGTCAGTCACCCTACCGGGTACAGGTTCCACAAGCAAAGTCGATTTACCGGGCATTGGGGGAGCTTCTTCCCAAACCGACTCCCCCTACCGATATGATTCCCACCATGACCCTCGGGAAAATTACAAATATATCGCCGCCAGCGATGAGGTGAGAACCCGTGCAGCCCAACTGCTCAATCTCGAACTGAAAGCCTTCAATAAACCCCAGATCGAGATTATCGGCAACTCCACCCTGATGGAGTTTGAAATTGTCGGCAATACTCCCCAACTGACTCAACAAAAAGCAAACGCACTCCACCAAGCATTCCTACTTCAGTTAGAGGCACTCAGACAAGAAGAAATCAGCGAGCATGACCGCAACTTAGAAATGTTGCTCAGTCAGTCTCAGCAAAATTTAGAAAGGGCTCAGGCTAAATTAACTGAGTATCAAGTGACCTCCAGCATCATGTCTTCCGAACAATTAGTTGACCTCTCAAAAACCATTGAAGCGTTACGAAAGCAAAAAGCAGAAGTGGATGCCCTGAATCGGCAAAGTAATGCCAGAATGGTCCAAATTGCTCAGAACTTAGACCTCACTCCGGCATCTGCGAACGAAGCCTTTGCCTTACAATCTGATTCTTTGTTTCAAGACTATCTGCTGAAATACCAAACAGCTCGGGGTGAGTTAATGACCTTGACCTCGGTTTATACTTCGCGCCATCCCGTGGTTCTGGCTAAACAACAAGAAATTGATCAAGCCCAAGAGGAATTAAACCAACGGAGTCAGCAAATTGTGGGGCGACCCTTCGAC
This sequence comes from uncultured Laspinema sp., assembly GCA_964442465.1. Taxonomy (GTDB): domain Bacteria; phylum Cyanobacteriota; class Cyanobacteriia; order Cyanobacteriales; family Laspinemataceae; genus Laspinema. Next base: position 1,753 of record CAYUEH010000227.1, read on the forward strand.
CCGGAAATCTGGGAACAAACCAACTTAGGAAATGGCGAGAATGCCTCTAAGCGAGAATTATTCTTTCAAGAGTTGATTACATTTCAGACAGAAAATGTGGGATTAGAAGCACAATCTCAAGAATTAGGGCAGCAGATTGAACGATTAGAAAATCGATTAAAAACCTTGTCAGTGCAAGGGTCAGAACTGGAAAATTTACGGCGGGATGTTCAAATCGCCGAAGCGGTATTTTCCTCAACGTTAACCCAACTCGACATGAGTAAGTCTAACATTTTTGCCAGCTATCCGCGCATTCAACTGTTGACGCCACCGGCCTTGCCGGAAGAACCGAGTTCTCCTAAAAAAGTATTAGCCATCCTCGGTGCCGGGATGAGTTCGGTGTTTTTTACCGCTGGATTTCTCCTGCTGTGGATGCGGGATGTCAAAAATCAACGGCGGAAACAGAGTGCCACCCTAGACCCTAAACCCCAACCCATTCCCGTTAACTCGGCGTACCATCAGCAAAATTCATCAACCGCAGTGTCTAAGCGATGAAGCCAGAAAATCTACCTGAAAAGTTAGTTTGGTATTACATCATCGGCACTTATATCATTTATTTTATGGGTGCTCAGTATGTGTTTGCCCCCCTTTTAGCTTATGTCCTGCTGTTTTATGTGTTGAAAAAATGGTGGAACCAAACTGAGGGTACACCACCGGAAGAACGGGTGAGGTTTACCCCTTCTAACTGGCTGTGGATCGTGGGAATGTTGATCATGTACATCGCCTTAGTCATGGGTCATATTGACTTTGGAATGGGATTACCCCAAATCATTCGCTCTACGGTGAATGGATGGCTTAGAAGCTGGGCGCTTTTGGCTCTATTTCCCCTGGCGGCTCATTTGGATATTCGCCCCAAGTTGATTTATCGAGCGATCGCGATTCTGTGTGTTCAAAGTTTAATTTTGATTCCCTTCGGCTATCTGTTTAGCATGGCGGGTCTTCCGAGTAAGCTCTATACTTCTCCGTTACAAGCCTTTGGAGGAGCGGCTTTATACAACGTCAACTTGCTGTATCAATATGATTCCGATGGGGGTCAAACGCGAATGTTTTTGTTCGCACCCTGGGCACCGGCTTTGGGAATGATTGGCACGATGTACTTTGGGATCGTCCAGGAAGAGGAACACAAAAAATGGCGGTTTTGGGGCATGGTAGGGGCCGCAGCAATGGCCTTTACATCGGTTTCTCGCTTGGGAATTATCGCCATGCCTTTTGTTCCTGTGGCGGTATGGGGATGGACCAAATTTTTCAGACCTTGGATGATTTTTGCTTCAGGTTTTGCCAGTTTAGGCTTAGGGCTATTTGCACCAGCCTTGATCGAGTTTCTCAATGCTGTCAAAACTCGCTTTACTCAAGCCCGGGCGAGTTCTTCCCACGTTCGAGATGTACTCAATGATATGGCCGTTTATCGGTGGAGAACGGACGCTCCCATCTGGGGACATGGCATTATTAACCCGAGAGGACCCAGAGTCGTGGCCGGAATGCCTGTTGGTTCTCACCATACTTGGTTTGGGGTGTTGTTTCTGCACGGAATCGTCGGCTTTTTTGCCCTCGCGATTCCCCTGATTTGGACCTTCATCGAAATGCTGATTAAATCCCAGCACTCTCAAACCGCCAAAGTTACCTTACATTTTCTAATTGCCCTGTTTCTATATGCCTTTGCGGAAAATATTCAAGGTCTGGCTTACCTCTATTGGCCCTGTTTAATCGTGATGGGAATGGCCTTTAAAGAAAAATTAATCGTTTGGAGCGACACTGATGAAAAAGAAACGTATCTTATTTCTGATTTCTGATAAAAAGATGGGGGGTGTCATGACAATGGTGGATAGTTTGACTCGTTCGTCTCTATCCAAACGGTTTGATTTTAAGACCGTGTGCATGGATGCCAATGAAGCCATTCATGAACGAGTGATCCCAGATGTGGTTGTGATTAATAAAGCCTGTACCTGGAAGAGAATCCCGAATTTACTGTGGTTATATATCCGGAAAAGAAAAACCAAAGTGGTGATTATTGAGCATCATTATACCGCCGGGTTTGAAACCCATCAGGTTCCGGATAAACAGCGCTTCCGGCTGATGCTAAAAATTTCCTACGCTTTAGCCGATCGCGTAGTAGCAGTTTCGGATGCTCAAGCCGATTGGATGTTTAAAAACAACTTAGTAGCCTGGGACAAGCTGTATCAAATTAATCCAGCGGTCAAACTCAAGGACTTCCTAGAAGTTTCGGATCGCCAGCCCCGCACAGAAATTCATTTAGCCGCTTATGGTCGATTCTGCCAACAAAAAGGATTTGACATTTTGCTAGAAGCCATGAAATTAATACCCCAACAAACTGTTAATTTATATTTAGGAGGAGAGGGTCCGGATAAGGATGACCTCAAAGAACTTGCCCTCGGGTTAAATCATGTCAAATTTTGTGGGCAAATCGAGGATGTCCCCGAGTTTTTAGAAGGATGTGATGCGGTGGTCATTTCATCGCGCTGGGAACCCTTTGGATTAGTCTGCATGGAAGCCAAAGCCGCAGGGAAGCCCGTGATTGCCTCGGATATTGATGGGTTACGAGAACAAGTGCGCGATTGTGGGGTCTTGGTTCCCCCAGAAGATCCGGTTAAATTGGCTTCTGCGATCGCCTCCTTGGGCGAGAGTGACCTCTTGACTTGGGGTCAAAACGGGCGGAACTCGGTCAAAGATGCCCGGGAGCAATTTTTAACTCAATGGGAAAATTTCCTGGTGGAACTAACACAAAACTAAAACTCCGGTCATTTTTTTAAGTTGAAAAAATTTCCCAAACTAATCTCAATCAAGCATCTACAGAAAGGAAGATATTAATGAAAAAGTCCATGCGCTGGGATCGTTTTTTTACGAGGGGAACACCAGTTATCGCCTTGCCGGATTGGAATGAGCCTCGGCTTTTTGTCCCAGCTCAAAATTTTTGGCAGCGATGGAAAGGAAGCTCTTTGTGTCCTCCACCTTCGCCTAAACCGGATGCCATTGCCTTACCCCCAAAGTTGGGGCGACTCTTGTATCGAATTCAGGTGGCTTTAGGGCAGTCGCCAATGCAAATTGCCTGTCGAAAAAAGTCGGGATCAATCGATATTAAGGGGTTTGTCCGGGAGATTTTTCCCGAATTTAGTTGGGCGGTGTTTTCCGTGGGTGTTCCTGGGAAAGCGCAGAAAATTACCGCCCAACTCTGGAACGATCGCCATCAAGTGATTGGCTATTTGAAATACTCATCCAAACCCATCGCCTGCGATCGCATCGCCCGGGAATACGCCGTTCTTTCTCAATTGCAGGTCCAACCCAGACCCTTAAAATTTGGCCCGTTGAGTAAGGGAACCGCCCTGTTAATCGAACCGATTCCAGGAAAACATATCTCTTCTGGAACCCTTCCCCCGGAACCAGAAATTCTCACCCTTCTGGATCAGTATGCGATCGCCAAACCTGTTCCCCTGAATCAGCATCCTTGGGTTCAATCCTTCCAACAAACTGCCGACCCCTTCGCCCTGAAGTGGTTAGAGGCCCTGGACCGTCGCCCCTGGCCGATTGTTGCCTTACATGGGGATTTTTCCCCCTGGAACCTGTTGCGATCGCCCGATGGCCAGATTTATGCCATTGACTGGGAATATGGTCTGGCGGAAGGGTTCCCCTACCTGGATCTGGCGTATTACATCCTGCAAGTCGCCTATTGGTGTCTAGAATGGTCTCCCACTCAAACTTTTGAATATGCGGTGGAGTTTCTCTCTAGCCGTTCTGGGCCCAACCTCACATTAGCGGAGGCAAAGGCGATCGTGCGACTGAGTGCCTATCAGGGTTATCAATTTATGCTCGAAGATGGACATTCTCTCGAAGAAAAACCTCAATATTGGCGGTCTAAGGTGTGGGAACATGAACTTTGCAACCTTTCAAACTAAAGTTAAAAAGAAGCTCAATAACAAATTTGTTCAAAATATTGGCTGGCTAACCGGGGCCGAATTTGCCATCCGGGTTGTCCGCTTAATGACCACCGTGGTCTTAGCTCGGTTTTTAACCCAATACGATTATGGGTTAGCAGCCATTGTCTTAACCACCTATGAATTTACCTTTGTCTTTACCGACATTGGCATCGGTGCAAAACTGATTCAAGCCGACCCCGAAGAACTCGAAGACTTATGCCGAAATGCCTATTCGATGAGTTGGGTACTCTATGGCGGCTTATTCTTGATTCAGGGCCTCGTCGCTTTTCCCATTGCCTGGTTTTATAGCGATACCAATCTGGTTCTACCCATTGCCGTTTTAGGCGGTGTCTTTTTAGTCACGCCTTTAGGGGTGGTTCAAGCCATCTTACTCCGTCGAGAAAATCGCCTGGAAATCCAAGCCCTCAATCGTGTAGCCGTTCAAGGAACGAGTAACATTTTATCCCTCGTTTTCGCCGTATTAGGGTTCGGGATTTGGGCCATTGTCATTCCTAAACTCATGGTAACGCCCTTGTGGGTTTATATCTACCGCCGCCACCATTCCTGGCGTCCGAGGGGAGGATTTCGGAGTGAAAAATGGCAGGAAATTTTTGGATTTGGTAAAAATGTCTTGGGCGTTGAATTGTTGAAAACCCTAAGAACTAATCTGGATTATCTACTCGTGGGTCGCTTTTTAGGGATTACCGAGTTAGGAATCTACTTCTTTGCCTTTAATGCGGGCTTGGGCATTAGTCTGAGCATCATTAAATCGATAAATTCTGCCCTATTACCGCATTTGTGTTCTCTGCGACAAGATCGGGCAAAAATGAAACAGCAGTTCTATAAGAGCTTAAAGGTAATTGCAGCCTTAATCATTCCGTTAGCCCTCTTCCAATCGACAATGGCCCCGTTCTATGTGCCGATTGTGTTTGGAGAAAAATGGATTGAAGCGATTCCGGTGTTAATGATTATCTGTATCTCAGCTATTCCTCGCCCCTTTGGTAATGCTGCCTCTCAATTAATGGTGGCCATTGGCCGTCCGGATATTGATTTCAAGTGGAATATTATCTTTACCACAGTCTTCACAATCAGCCTGTTTGTCGGTATCCAATGGCAAGTGGTGGGGTTAGCAATCACGGTGTTACTCGTTCATGCGATCGCCTTACC
>CAYUEH010000227.1:6987-8222 GCA_964442465.1 uncultured Laspinema sp.
ATTTCTGTCATCGTTCCCGTTTATAACCTAGAACAATATATCGTGGACACCATCCAGTCTGTGTTGGCCCAAACTTACCAACATTTTGAACTCATCGTGATTGATGATGGTTCGACGGACCGCACCGCTGAAATTTGCGAATCATTTAACGAACCCAAGTTAAAATTAATTCGTCAAAAAAATCAAGGCGCAAATGCAGCCAGAAATGCCGGACTTCGTGAAGCTCAAGGGGATTATATCGCCTTTCTCGATGGGGATGACCTCTGGTTACCTGAAAAACTCGCCAAGCATATCGAGCATTTAGAACAGTCTCCGGAAGTTGGCATTAGCTATAGTCAATCCGCTTTTATTGATGAAGCCGGAGAGCCAATGGGACTCTATCAAATGCCCAAATTGACGGATATTACCATTCGAGATATCCTTTGTCGCAATCCCATTAGCAATGGCTCCTGTGCCGTCCTTCGCAAAGAAGTGTTTGAAGGCATTAAATTCCAAGACAACCTCTATGGAACTGAGCAATATTTCTACTGGGATGAGCGATTGCAAGGCTCCCAAGACCTTGATTGTTGGTTTAGAATTGCCCTGCAAACCGATTGGAAAATGGAAGGAATTCCGGAAATTTTAACCCGATATCGGGTGAATTCTAACGGACTCTCGGCCAAATTATTAAAAAAACAAGAGTCCTGGGAACAGGTGATCGAAAAGACTCGGCAGTATGCGCCGGATGCGGTGGCGCAATGGGAAAATCCCGCCCGCGCTTATCACTTGCGATATCTGGCGCGTCGGGCGGTGACGTTACGCGATGGCAGGACTGCCCTAAAATTGGCCTGGAATGCGATCGCCACTTACCCGAAAATGATGCTAGAAGAACCGAAACGCACCGGAGTCACCCTAGGGGCTGCCACGGTCCTTTCTGTGCTGCCTCAGCCTGTTTATCAACAACTCGAAGACCTGGGAATGAAACTAGCAGGACGGTTTGAAAAACGTCAAGTTTTAAACTATAAAACCTAAGCCCGCTTTTGCGCTTCATTCTCTGAGCTTGTTTCCCTAAACCTAGGAAAACAAGCTCTCTCGACCCCGGTCTGATTTTTTCAATCCCTTGCTCAATCTAATCAGTCATGATGAAGCTATAGCAATCCTAAATGATTTGTAACATTTTTAGCTCCCCTCTCCCGTTCTGGGAGAGGGGTTGGGGGTGAGGGTCTTCCACAACTGATTTAGGACTGCTATAGTTT
>CAYUEH010000228.1:0-2948 GCA_964442465.1 uncultured Laspinema sp.
GTTAATCCTCACTGAGTTTGGGGCCAAGGAATCATGGGGTCTTGGGATAAACGGTTAGAAACCTCATGGGCACCATAGCGGTTGAGGTGACTGGGGTCGGAAAAGCGATCGATTTCTGTCGGCCAAAGTTGACTGAGGTCTCGGAAACTGAGTCCTTCTTTTTCTAAGGATAAACTCAGCATATATTTTTGAAATTCCCGCTCATATTCTAGGCGTACTGGGTCCAAATACTCCTGAGTTAGAGGCATATTGATAAACACCAAGGGAATCTGATGTTCGCGGGTAAATGTTAGGAGGTTGGTGACAGCAGCGGTTTGGATTCCTGCGAGTTGGAAGGACTCGTAATCGGCATCATAATTTCCTGAAACCCGGGCGTGTTTTTCATAGTAGGTCATGGGATTAAACCGCACGGATAAGGGTAAGAACCCATTAGAAAGGGTGGCGGGTTGGGGGGTGTCGGAATTGGATAACGCGGCGGATTCTTCGCTTAAGGCGAGGATGCTTTCTTCCACGGAATCGAAGGTGGGGTCCGTGGTGGTTTCTGCGATCGCCTCTTGAGAAAGACGACTGGGTTCGGGGATGAAATTGTCCGCGATGTCTGCGATCGGTAAAAGGAGTTGACCCCGCAGAAACCCTTGGAGGCGATCGCGGTGTTCATAATTCGCAGACACCGATGCCAGCTTCTCATTAATCCACAGGTCCAGGGTTTCATAACTTTCCTTGATATTTAACCCAGTCCGAGCCCGTTGGACAAGGGTTTCACTCAGGGATGAGAGGGACTGACTGGCATCATCATCCTTCGCCATGTCTGGGATCTGAGGTCGATTGCCGAGGAGGAGATGGCGATATCCAGGGGACCGGGAAATCGCCTCAAAGGTGCGATCGCTCCGACCACTATTCAAGGCCCTGGCCCCATCAGCCCAAAGAATCAGTTTCGGTAATTGCTCTTGAGGAATCAGTTCGCGAACCACAAAGTCGGCCACTTGAGCGGTGGCTCCATTAATGCCGAAATTAAACACCTTCAGTCCGGGATAACGGGAAGAGAGAGACTCCTCAATGGTCATGGGAGCCACGCCGCGCAAGGCCCGGGAACTGCCAATAATCAGCACATCCGGGGGACCCGAGGTGGCTAAATATTGCAAATACAACCGCAGTTGTTCATCTAACTGCTGAGAGTTAAAGGTGGGATAGTCAAAGGTTGCCAGGGTCTCGGGGTTAACGGCGATCGCCGGGTCCTCCTGAAATTCCGTAAAGCTAGAACCATTAAAAATCGCATCCCCGTCGTTCTCCGATGGATTCAAGGAGAGTTCATCGAGACTCAATTGGTCCTCGGGACTCCGCAAGGGGAAGGCGCTAGGGTCTGCCTGGGGTTGTCCCGGCACCGTTGCGGTTTCTAAAGCGGGGGAGGAGGAGACGGGAAACAAGGCGGCACGACCGAGGAGCCAATCCGTATGCAACATGACTAATAGACCCAGAAAGCCCCAAATGAAGGCGACTTTACTGCTGCTTGCTGGACCTCTGCGGAAGGTTTTGGCGGGAATAAATACACCGGTGAGCAAGAACAGGCGGGTGACCCAACCCGGGGAGGGACGTTCCCGAGGCGCACGGGGAATCATCTGTTTGGTCAGACAGGATTGTAATTCCTCCGGTGGGTCCGAGGCCAACATGGACTCTACGGCTTCTGGGAGGTCCTCCGTGGCATCGGGTTCGCCGTGAGTAAAGGCGATGACGGGTTCGGGAGTTTCCTCGGCTAACTCGGGTTCGGACGCTTCTGACGGTTCCGGAGTCGGGTCTTCTGGGGTGTCTAGAGTCGGTGACGGCTCCGGAGGCTGGAGGCTGGAGGGGGTGAAAATGGCCGTCTGGTAGCGCCAGGAGGGATGCTTATCCCCCCCTCGACGACCATAGAGACGAAGCTCCTCGACCCCATTGAGGTGCAATTCCTGGAGGAATTCTAGGATGAGGGGAGCTAGGGTGTCTTGGTCGGGACAGGTGGAGCCTTCGACCATGAGATGGAGGAGGTCAGGGTCTTGGCGGAGGAAGAGGGAAAGGCCACTGCCGTTGAGTTTGGCGTCGAGTTTGGGATTGACGAGGCGATCGAGCAAGAACTGGAGGGCGTCCAGGTTGCCTTGGGTGGCGAGTTCCCGGGGGGAGAGGGCGAGCAGGGGGTCCCGAGCTGCGGGTAAGTCGAGCCAATCGACCCACAGGGGTGGGGCGTTGGTGGGGGTGTCGAGTTGGCGACCGTAGCGACAGCCATAGAGGGTGACGGCGTGGAGTCCTTGGGGGGAGAGGGATTTGAGAATGGGGGCGATCGCCTCGATGCAGAGGGATTTATCCGCTGCGGCCAGGGGAGAGTCGGTGGCGCTGGGGTCTTTTTCCGGGGTGGAGTTGCCGCAGAATAGATGGAGGGTGGCGTCTTTTTGGACCGCGCCGACTTCCAGGCCCTTAGAGGCAACCGCCTGATTTAAGAGGCGAGTGATGGCTGGGATATCCCCCCATCGGGCCCAGCTTTTGAGTCGTTCTTTGGTGGGAGTGAGGTCCACCCGGAGGAGCAATTCCGGTTTGCCGTCGGGGTTGGTGCGTCCGAGAATGGCGGCATCACTGCATCCGGTTAACTGGAGTTCTCGCAAGCGATCGGCGATCGGCAAGGCGAGGGAGGTGGCATCTGAGGAATTGGGGGACTGACAGAAGATCCAGAGACGACGCGGGGGATAGGGGCGATCGCTCCAGGTGCGATCGCCCCGTTTCAGGGGTCGGATCAGGACTTTGATGGAGATAGAATAAAGGCTGAGGGTTTCGGTGAGATACCGCGCCATTCCTTTAGCCAGCAGCGCTTCAGCTTCTGGATTTCCCAGGGAGGCCCGACTCTGAACCTTGAGCATCATCCGCGCATCGGCGATGTTTAAGGGGAGATTTTCTGTGGGGGGAGTGGGGGGAGGGGTTGGAGTGGG
>CAYUEH010000228.1:3048-8173 GCA_964442465.1 uncultured Laspinema sp.
GGAGTGGGGGGAGGGGTTGGAGTGGGTTTGATCTCGGCACAGGAGGGTCCGTTCTCCGACGATGGCGAGTCCTCGGGTGTCGGGGAAGTCGGGTGCCTCGATTCAATTCGCACACTCCAATCTGGACGCTTCGTCCCCCGGGTGCGACCGTAGAGGAAGATTTCATCAATGGGGGGATGATCCGGGGGTAACAGGCTGTCTATGCCTTGTTTTTTGAGGGCATCGGTCAGTCTAGGGACGGCGATCGCCATTGATGGACAGTGTTCGCTTTCCCATAGAATGTGCAGGGTGTTGCCACGGAAACGCAGATGAATGTTTTCCCCGGTCACCTCTAAGGCTTGGGCTGCCCATTGGGTTAGGGTTGTCCCTGTAGTAGTCTGCACTAGCTCCTGTGTGTTTACCATTTTAATGATTCCTCTCCCCGCTCCTCATCTGTTCAAAACGGGTCTGAAACCCCGTCGTTTACGGCCATTGGAGAGTTTTTTTCGGGAATATCATCCCGGGAACTCTCCGAAACCCTTGGGTGCCAGTGGGTTTGACCCGAGCCAGATGTTCGCCTGATGGCTGATCAAGACGAGTCTGGCAACTGCTGAAACAGCAGATTATCTGACCTCGGGGGTATTTGGATTGTTGGCCCAGTAGCGGACTGGGTTTGCTCCAAATAGCATAACCCGTAAATTTTGTCATAGTTGAGATGACCTAACCGGGTCATGCTCAAATTCTCTTAATTAATGTTGTCAATCTAGAACAGAGGTCCCTATGAACTCATCGAACTCACCGAATGGCGAACCTACCTCCTTGAATCCTGATGCCAACGAGCCTTATGTCAAAATTTCCTCAGAATTGCTGATTACTTTACTCACCCCGCCATTCCTAGGGGCTTTGCTGGGGGGAAAAGCCGTGAGTCAAATGCTGCAATCAATGGGTCAGGCGAGTGAAGAAGTGTTTCGAGGCGATCGCCTCCCGGTCCTGAATTTCCCCCATTCTGAGGAGGACTGAATCTCCATCGAGGGGTCCCTAGAGCCAGATTTCCGGCGATCGCCGGTGGCAGAATTCCTGCCAATCGGTTCAGGTTTGGGGGACCCCTTGATGTTCTTCAACCCCGAGACCGGACCCGGGTGAAACGCCCGGACTGTTATTTCTATTTTAATGCTTATGTAAATTTACGGTCGAACCGAGGGGGGTCGGTTTGAGGATTTTCCAGCGCCACAGACTGCAATTGTCAGGAAATCTAGTTGATTAAAGCCGCAAATCCTTGGGTGTTTCAGGAGATTGGATTGAGAAGAAAGCGAGATTTAGGAGCAGTTAGGGGGTAAACTGAGTGCGTCCAGACGGCGATCGCCTCCAGGCACGAAGCCCGCTAAAAATCCCCGGATTGACCGTAAAATTAGCTAATAGCTGACCTGGCTCAGGCTGGGATGGTTCATGCATCCCATTCGGAACAAACCAGGGGTTATCCCTCGATTCCCCAGAATAGGGCAGACTCGCCTTTTGTTTTAACCGACTCAAGTTTTTTGAGTCACCACACCTGTCTCAGCCTTGCCAGTCCCTCCCTCCCAGCGAGGGGAGTCAAAGAGTTGGGATCCTCTCCCGGCGCAGGTGTTTAATTCAGTCAGAGGATTCAGGCCGCCCCTTAATCGCGATTCAATTAGAGTGGTTCGCGATCAAGGCGACACCGTAACGGTGTTCTGACAACCCACGCGCTAGTTTAACCCGTTCACATCGACCCGCGCTTTGATGAATTGGATTGAAGTCGTTGAACCGAATCAAGGTAAAAATAGAATTGGGGACAGAAAAACTATGTTGTCCGACTTTAGCGGGATAACAGCCTTTCTTGGGTCTGACTTATGTAACTACAGGTTGGGTTTATTGAGGTTCACCGACTTATCCATTATAAGCGCAAAAATACCATTCATTCCCTCACCGGGATCACAGTCCCTTGAGTCGTTTTTTACCCAGTGTAGACCGGGTGTTTTCCAATCGTTCAGGAGGTTCTGATGACTTTACGACTCGAACCCTCAAATTCTGTTATGACAGTTAGTTCATCCGACTTATTTTTACGCCATCGTCTCAAAGTTGTCGAGGACTTATGGGAGTCCGTCCTGCGGACTGAATGCGGTCAGGAATTGGTGGTTCTACTGGCGCAATTGCGAGCAATGTATTCCTCTGAGGGGCAAGCCTGCAACTTTTCAGAATCCAGTGTTTTGAAATTGGTAGAACAGTTGGACCTCAATGATGCCATTCGGGCCGCTCGTGCGTTTGCCCTGTATTTCCAACTGATTAACATTGTCGAACAACATTACGAGCAACGCGATCGCCTGCGGGGTGTGGGAACCCCTAACACCGGCCTCTCTGAAAATGAGCAATTTGAGGTCCCCAAAGAAAGCCCTTATTTCGCGAGTCAAACCGTGACTCGCCGTCGAGAATTAGCCAATTTCTCGGCTTTATTTCCCAAATTAAAGCAGTTGAATGTCCCCCCGCAGCAAATCCAGAAAATCATGGAAAGTCTGGATATTCGCTTGGTCTTTACAGCTCACCCGACGGAAATTGTCCGTCATACCCTGCGAACCAAACAGCGGCGGTTGGCTCAAATTTTGCAAGAACTCGACACCCTAGAAGAAGGACACAAACCGGATAGCCAAACCATATCGGGGGAAACGAAAGACCTCCTAGAGGCGCTGACTGAAGAAATTCGCCTGTGGTGGCGAACGGACGAATTACATCAGTTTAAACCCTCGGTGCTCGATGAAGTAGATTATAGCCTCCACTATTTCAAAGAGGTGCTATTTGATGCAGTCCCTCAACTTCATCAACGGTTAAAACGCTCATTGCAAACTTCGTTTCCCTATCTGCAACCCCCCCGGTACAACTTCTGCAAATTTGGCTCCTGGGTCGGGTCCGATCGCGATGGAAATCCCTATTGCACGCCTTCTATTACCTGGAAAACTGCCTGCTATCAGCGGCAGTTAATCCTAGACAAATACATGGGGTCTCTCGATCGCCTGACCCAACTCCTGTCCTTGTCTTTGCACTGGAGTGACGTCTTACCAGAACTCCTCGAATCCCTGGAACAAGACCGACTGCAAATGCCAGAGATCTATGAAAAACTGGCCATTCGCTATCGACAGGAACCCTATCGGTTAAAACTCGCCTATATCTGCCATCGCTTAGAAAATACCCGCGATCGCAATCAGCGTCTTTACACCGAATCGGACTGGAATCGTCATCTGAGCGATATCAAAAATGCTCCGATGTATCACTCTGGCGCAGAATTTCTCGCCGAATTGCGTCTGATTCAACGCAATTTAGCCGCAACCGGGTTAAGCTGTCGAGACTTGGAACAACTCATCTGTCAAGTCGAAATCTATGGCTTTATTTTGGCCCATTTAGATATTCGCCAAGAGTCCTCTCGCCACAGTACAGCCCTCACAGAAATCGCGGAATACCTGCAAGTCTTACCCCGCCCTTACGATGACCTATCAGAAGCGGAAAAGACCGAATGGTTAACCACCGAACTGCAAACCAGACGTCCTTTAATCCCCGCTGAATTGCCCTTTTCCGAGCAAACTAGCGAGATTATTTCCACCTTTAGAATGCTGCGGGCGCTGCAAGAAGAGTTTGGCTTGGAAATCTGTCAAACCTACATCATTAGCATGAGCCATGATGTCAGTGATTTGTTAGAAGTCCTCCTGCTTGCCAAAGAAGCCGGTCTTTATGACCCCGCTACCGGGATAGGAACGATTCAAGTCGTCCCTTTATTTGAAACCGTAGAGGACTTAAAACGCGCTCCGACGGTCATTCAAGACCTGTTTGAACTTCCCCTTTATCACGCTTTACTCTCCGGAGGATACCAACATTCTCTCCCGGTAACGGTCGCTGAAACCGATACTCCGAACATTTCCAACCTGAAATCTTCTCACATTCAGGTTCCTAAATTACAAGAGGTGATGCTGGGGTATTCCGATAGTAATAAAGACTCGGGATTCTTAAGCAGTAACTGGGAAATTCATAAAGCCCAAAAAGCCCTCCAACTGATTGGCGATCGCTTCGGTGTTGTCCTCCGCATCTTTCACGGTCGCGGCGGCTCCGTGGGTCGCGGGGGCGGTCCAGCCTATGAGGCAATTTTAGCTCAACCGGGTCGCAGTATTAACGGGCGAATTAAAATTACCGAACAAGGAGAAGTTTTAGCCAGTAAATACACCTTACCTGAGTTAGCCCTTTATAACCTAGAAACCATCGCCAGTGCCGTAATTCAAAGTAGCTTACTCGGGTCCGGCTTTGATGATATCGAAGCCTGGAATCAAATCATGGAGGAGTTGGCCGATTGCTCGCGCCAACATTATCGCGCCTTGATTTATGAACAACCTGATTTTATCGACTTCTTCCATGAAGTCACCCCCATTGATGAAATCAGTAAGTTGCAAATCTCGTCGCGACCCGCAAGACGCAGTAGCGGCAAACGAGATTTAGGTTCCCTCCGGGCCATTCCTTGGGTCTTTAGCTGGACCCAAACTCGGTTCCTCCTCCCCGCCTGGTATGGAGTGGGAACGGCCCTCAATAATTTCCTAGAACAGGAACCGGAAGAACATCTGAAACTATTGCGCTATTTCTATCTAAAATGGCCGTTCTTTAAGATGGTGATTTCTAAAGTAGAAATGACCCTCTCCAAGGTGGATTTAGAAATAGCCCATCACTATGTTCGGGAACTCACCCAACCGGAAAATCGCGATCGCTTTGAAGCCCTGTTCACTCAAATTGCCAGGGAATTTAACCAAACCCGCGATTTAGTGCTGGCGATTACCGAACATCAACGGCTGTTAGATGGAGACCCGGATTTGCAGCGATCGGTCCAATTGCGAAATGCCACCATCGTTCCCCTGGGTTTATTACAAGTCTCCCTCCTCAAACGCCTGCGCGAACATCAAAGTCAGTCGGTAACCGGAGTCATTCACTCCCGATACAGCAAAGGCGAATTGCTACGCGGTGCCCTGTTAACCATCAACGGCATCGCTGCCGGCATGAGAAATACCGGCTGATGCATTCCCCGATTCCCTAGACTGATTCAAATAGAAGCAATCCCTCCCTCCAGTCCCCTCCGGTCCCCTCCCCGATGTCTTGGGGAGGG
>CAYUEH010000229.1:0-5084 GCA_964442465.1 uncultured Laspinema sp.
GTTTTAGCCAGTCATCGAGGACGTCAAACCATCCCCGTTCTGTCTGTGCGCGTCCAACTGCTATTGTCATAAAATTTGCGGGAGTTGGGGTCGGGTGTTAAATCGTCTTGCTTTACAAAAATCGCAAGATTTCTAAGTAAGTTAACATAACTATATATTACATGGGGGAAAATTTGCAAAACCCTTAGCCCAAGGCTACCCGTTTTCCTGAATAAGGCCAGTCTCAGTGCCCGGGGCCTTGCCTAGCCCCCATCAGCCAAACCCCTCTAATCACAAGGGATGCGGCTTCACCCCCCAGGGCGGAGGACTGGAGTTTTCGGTTCAGATGAGAACGAGAATTCGTTTATTTGAAGGTCCGGTTCCTGTTTTTCTCCTGTCTGAATACCGAGGGTCTCGATGGGGTCTCTATCATCCCTATATGATTAATCCGCTGGGATTCAGGCAGCGGTGGCCTCCATCGGCAATCCAAACCCTCAGAACTTACCCTTTCCTCTTAGTCCCTAGCCCAGTCACCGGGTGGCCCCCAGTGGCGGATTCAAAAAAGTCAGCATTTCCCCTAAACTCTGGCCCATTGTCCACCACACCGATGGATACTAAGATAGGACCTATTACTTAGGTGCCTTGCCCTGACCATTAGAGATATAGCAGTCCTCTATCAGTTGTGGAATGCCCTCACCCCCAACCCCTCTCCCAAAGGGGGAGAGGGGAGAGTACAGAAGTCATAAATGATTTAGGGTTGCTATAGCTGGACATTCTTGACCAGCTATCTCTAATTTAGGGTTTCGTTCTCTCCCTTACCCAGCTTATTTTCGATGACTGCAAAAAGCATCTCTACTAGCGATCGCGTACTTCGCAAAGAAATTATCGGCTCTCGCCGTTTCAGCAACTACCTTCTAGTCGTTGTCGTTAACTTAGGCGGGATCGGCTTTCTCTTAGCCAGCCTTTCCAGTTATCTGAAAGTCAATTTTTTGCCGTTTGCAGACCCAACCCAGCTCATCTTTCTCCCCCAAGGTCTGGTCATGGGTTTTTACGGGGTAGCCGCTTTGCTGCTCTCCCTTTATCTCTGGCTGACCATTCTCTGGAATGTGGGAGCCGGCTACAACGAATTTAATAAAGAAACCGGCAAGGTTCACATCTTCCGGTGGGGATTTCCGGGCAAAAATCGTAAAATCGATATTTCCTACCCCATAGAAGATGTCCAATCCATTCGGGTCGAAGTCAAAGAAGGACTCAACCCAAAACGAGCCATGTATATGCGCACCAAAGGTCGGAATCCCCTACCCTTGAGTCGCGTCGGTCAACCGATCCCCTTGTCGGAACTCGAAAATGAAGGTGCGGAATTAGCCCGGTTCTTAGGCGTTCCCTTGGAAGGGTTATAACTCCGGAGCCTCCTCCTCTAACCTGATTTTTTATGCCGTGGAGTCAAGAGTTTTTGACTCCAAAAGTGGGAGCTTTCCCAGAAATTGGGCCGGGTTATTTTCAGATTGGAACGGCAACATTAGGACTGACCCATCACTTCTATCTGGAGCAGGGGCAATGATAAATTGTCCCTTCTCTGGATTCCCCAGAACTCCCTCAAGGGGCCTAAGTTCTGAATGGGAAACAGTTGTTGTCCAAATTGGCTCAGTAACCGGATGAGAAAATTAGGTCAGGGAAGAGTGCCTGCATCTTTCACATGATTTTCGGGGCCAACCTATTGTATTGGAGACTAAACATGGAAATTAAAATCCGGCAGTGGATTGTATCGGTAATGCTTCTGGGTACCTTGCTGATGGGAGGTTGCGCTCAACAGGAAACTACTTCCCCACCCGCTAACTTGCCGACAGAACCCCCACTCACGACACAAGTCCCAGATGCTCTGAGCAATCTCCCCCGTTTGGAGGGAACAGCTACGGTGCAAATGATAATTAAGGATCGACCCGTGACCCTTGAAGTGGATGGCACCAATGCGCCGATTACGGCGGGGAATTTTGTGGATTTAGTTCAGCGCGGAGTCTATGATGGGACAATGTTTCACCGGGTGGTGCGTGAACCGGAACCCTTTGTGGTTCAAGGGGGCGATCCCCAAAGCAAAGACACCAATTTTAGTGGAAATTTAGGAACTGGAAGTTTTATCGATCCAGAAACTGGGCGGGAACGGTATATTCCTTTAGAAATTAAGCCGCAAGGATCTGAGAGTCCATTGTATGGGCAAACCTTTCCAGAGGCTAGAATTAGTCAAACTCCAGCCTTGAAACATGAGCGCGGTGCCGTGGCGATGGCCCGATCGCAAGCTCCTAATTCAGCATCCTCTCAGTTTTACTTTGCCTTGAGCGATCTAGAGTTTTTAGATGGCAATTATGCGGTGTTTGGCAAGGTGACTGAAGGCATGGATGTGGTCGATAGCATTGAAATCGGCGATCGCATTCAGTCGGCGCGGGTGGTTGATGGGTTGCAAAATCTCCGCCTCAACGGTCAGTAATTAACCCTCATGAGCAACCGCTGACGGTGGAAATTGTTGTCACTGGAATCGGCCTGGTTTGTGCCTTGGGGCATAGTTTGGAGCAGGTTTGGCAGAGGTTGCTCCAGTCAGAGTCGGCGATCGCCCTCGGCCAACCTTTCCCCGAACTACCCCCCCGTCCCCTCGCTCAAATAGGCCCCCATCCCGCTCATCTGGCCCCTCTCCTCGAACCCGTGGTCACCAGCGCCCTCAAGGATGCCGGTTTGGTGCCACCCCTGCCGGATTGTGGGGTGGTGATTGGCTCCAGTCGCGCTCACCAAGGCCAATTGGAGCAACTGGCAAGGCAATTTTGTCAAAATCCCCAAGGTTGCGACGGCAATTGGGGGGTGAATTGGTTGGACCTGTTACCCCATACTCCGGCAATGGCGACGGCGCGACAGGTGGGTTCTACGGGACCGGTGATGGCCCCGATGGCCGCTTGTGCCACGGGGATTTGGGCCCTGGCCCAAGGGTTTGAACTGATCCGCACGGGTCAATGTCAGCAGGTGGTGGTCGGTGCCGCAGAAGCCCCGATCACGCCTTTGGCCCTCACCGGATTTACACAAATGAGTGCTTATGCTAAAAGCGGCTGTTATCCGTTTGACCGCTATCGGGAAGGATTAGTTTTAGGGGAAGCTGCTGCGGTTTTTGTCCTAGAATCGGCGGATTTCGCTCACCAGCGTGGGGCTCAGAACATTTATGGCAAAATTCTCGGATTTGGGATTACCAATGATGCGCGCTATGCCAATGCGCCGGATGAGGATGCAACAGCGGCGATCGCTGCTGTTGAGCATTGTCTAAGGCGATCGCAGTTACACCCGGGGGACATTGACTATATTCACGCTCATGGCACCAGCACCCACCTCAACGACTGCACCGAAGCCAAATTAATTGCCTCCCTGTTTCCCCAATCTGTACCCGTGAGTTCAACAAAAGGAGCCACAGGTCATAGTTTAGGCGCTTCTGGGGCTTTGGGTGCGGCCTTTTGCCTCCTGGCAATGCGCGATCGCTGTTTACCCCCTTGTGTGGGGTTGACTGTCCCGGAATTTGACCTGGATTTCGTGCGGCGATCGCGTCAAACCCAGGTAGAACGCACCCTCTGTTTTAGTTTTGGCTTTGGTGGACAGAATGCTGTGTTAGCGTTGGGACAATAATACCTTTGGCGATCGTCTTTGTTGCCCCCCCGGATTTCCTCTTTCTCAAGGAAAAAGCGCTCCACAATCCTAAAAACTTTTTTTAGAGGCATTTACCCCATCCCTAAACTTTCGTAGGATAGAGTCAACCCCCTAGTCTATTCCCGATGCAGGTAACTTAACATGGATTTGGAATCGCATCGATTTATTTCATATTTTCTCCCCGACCAAAGACCCGAATTGTGCCGCAGTGCCACTATCGAAAAATTTCCCCAAGGTACGGTTATTTTTGAAGAAAACGAAAAACCTGATGCATTATATCTCGTTTTAGACGGCAAAATTGAATTTAGCAAACGAGGCGGATTAGGTCAATATCAAAACGTGGCCTGGGCTGCTGAAAATGACTTTTTTGGCGAGTTTGGGGTGTTAGATGGTCAACCGCGCAGTGCCAGAGCAGTAGCTTGTACGCCTGCAACCATTGCCAAAATTCCGCGCGATCGCCTGATGGATATTTTAGAACGCTCCCCGGGAAAGGTCGTCTTGCAATTATTTCACCATATTATCCATTATCTGCGCCTGACGACTGAACAATATGTGAATCAAATGGTCCACAAACATAAAATGATGGCTGTGGGAGAAATGGCGAATACCATCATCCATGATTTAAAAAGTCCCTTTACCGGGATTTCTTTAGCCACTTCCATGTTGAAAGATTTGCATCCCGATGAAGAAAGTCAGGAATGGTGCAGTTTAATTCAAGCGCAAATCAATCAAATGTTAGTTATGACTGAGGAGATTTTAGAATTTACTCGGGGGAACGCAGTTTTAAATAAAAAACCTCTTAATTTAGCAGAAAACCTAGAAAAATTTCACCGCTTAAACTTCATTTACTGGAATGAATTCCATGTTAATTTTATCCTAAAATGTGATAATATTACTTTGAATGCTGATGAAAATAAACTGATGCGCGTCTGGCAGAACTTAGTCGGAAACGCCGTAGAAGCCTTAGAGGGTCAGGGAGGACAAATTGTCATGGTGGCCACCCAGTTGGACCGGGATGCCTTGGTCAAAATTGCTGACAACGGACCGGGGATTCCTGAAGCCATTCAAACCCGATTATTCGATCCCTTTGTCACCTACGGCAAGCGCGGTGGAACGGGACTGGGAACGGCGATCGCTCTTTCAATTGTGGAAGCACATGGGGGCGATATTACTTTTGAATCTCAATCTGGAAAAGGAACAACATTTTACATCCGCTTGCCCCTTTGTTGAGTCGAAATTTGAGTTTAAACCATGACCCTGACTGAACGCATTCTCTCTCAATTACCCGGTGATGCTCTCACGGGACTCCATCGCAGCGATCGCCTCTGGCAATCCCTTAAAAACAATCCCCAAGTCATTCCCTCTGTCATCACCGAACAGTCCCAACCGCTCAACGCATTGGACTGGGATATTTTAGTTTGTGGTGGCAC
>CAYUEH010000229.1:5184-8149 GCA_964442465.1 uncultured Laspinema sp.
GATCCAGTCTATCTCCTCGACACCCTCAAAGCCCGCTTTTTACAAGCTGGGGGTCAAATTTTTGAAAAAACCCCCTTTGAAAGTGCCAGCGTTCACCCCAATGGCATCGTCGTCAAAAGCAGCAACGGACAATCCTTTACCGCCCGTTTACTCCTTGATGTCATGGGGCATTTTTCCCCGATTGTCCGCCAAATTCGCCAAGGACAAAAACCTGATAGTGTCTGTCTCGTTGTCGGTAGTTGTGCAAAAGGATTTCCTCAGAACGAAACCGGGGATTTAATCACCTCATTTACCCCAATTCAAAAGCAATGTCAGTATTTTTGGGAAGCCTTTCCCGCGAGAGAGGGTAGAACAACTTATTTATTTACTTATTTAGATACTCATCCCAGTCGCCTGAGTTTAACCGAGTTATTTGAAGATTACTTAAAGTTGCTGCCCGAATATCAAAACGTGGACTTAGCCCAGTTAGAATTTGTGCGGGCATTATTTGGGTTTTTTCCCGCCTATCGAGACAGTCCAGTGCGATCGCCCTGGGACCGGATTCTGGCAGTTGGGGATAGTAGCGGCATCCAATCTCCCCTCAGTTTTGGGGGATTTGGGTCCATGCTGCGCCACCTCAATCGCCTCACTCAGGGCATTAATGAAGCATTAGAACGAGAGATGCTCTCCCATAGTGCCTTAGCCCGATTACAACCTTATCAGCCCAATATTTCTGTAACTTGGTTGTTTCAACGGGCGATGAGTGTCGGGATGGAACAACAACTTGCACCCAATCAAATTAATGAACTCCTCTCCGGTGTTTTCACTTGTATGGAACAGTTAGGCGATCCGGTTCTTAAACCCTTTTTGCAAGATGTTATCCAATTTGGAGGACTCTCCCAAACCTTATTTAAAACTGCGATCGCTCAAACCCACTCCGTCGTTCGAGTCATTCCTCAAGTCGGAATCCCCGCTCTGGTAGACTGGATGCAGCATTACCTTAACCTGGGTATTTATAGTGCCTTGTCCCCCATCGGACAACGCTGTGAAACCTGGGTTAATCGGTTACCCCCCGCCCAACAATATTATTGCCATCGGTGGATTCAAGCGTGGCAATACGGATCCGGGGGCGACTGCGACAATTAAGCTGTTTGGCTGACCATCTTTGCCGTTTCTTCATTAGACCTCTTGCAAAAATCCGGATTGATCCCCCCAACCCCCCTTCTTAAGGGGGGCTTAAGAGAACTTTGCAAGAGGTCTATTAGAACACGGTGCATCTATCTTCCGTCAGACGCTCAGGAAATGCTTTGGGTGCATCTACTCAGAACTCAAAAATCTCTTGGTGTTGAGCCTGAATTTTAGGAAATGTTATGAAGAAATGGCGAGGTTTCAATCAATCTGGGCGCAGTCCAAATATCACGGCAAAATTTAGCTCGGCTTTCATTGGTTTAATGTTAATTTTGGGAGGAGTTGCTGCAACGGGATGGCTGTCTCTGAGCTTTGTGCGACGCGAAACTCAAGCAACAATTGTCAGTAGCATCAAACTACAACGATTGGTGTTTGAAATGAATGATGCGTTAGAAGAAGCCCGTCGTCTAGAACGCGACTTTTTTGAACAATGGTCAAAAACCGGGTTTTTAGATGCGCGGCAGGAATATGGGAGAGCTTACGGGGAACAGATTGACATGGTATTGTTGATTAGCAATCTCCTGCAATCGTTACTCTCCACGGATCAAGTCAGTGCCACCTTACGTCAGAGCAATCCAGCGGTGGTTTCTTATGAAGAAATGGTGCAACAGTACGCCAGTAGTTTTCGAGAAGCCGTCGGATTGGTGGGGGAGTTAGGAATGGATAAAACAGGCATCCTGGCTCGTTTACAGCAAAATTCCCAACGAGTGGGGGATATTCTCCAACTGGCTGATGATCTGGAGTTGATCGAGTTATATGTACAACTCCAATCTCGGGAACAAGACTATCTCATCGATCGCCAAAATCCCGAACGCGCTGCCCTGTATCAAGCCATTGAGGAATTAAAAACGGCGATTAGACAGTCTACCACCTTAAGTTTAGACCGGCAAGTGAACGCCCTCAATGCCCTCAATGACTATCAAGAACTTGCCCAAAAAATGATCCGCTTAGATCTGGAAATTCGCAGCCAAATTGCCCAGTTTGACCGCCAAGCCAGTGAACTCTCAGCACAACTGCTAGAAATTGCCCGCCAAGAAGTTAAGCGAGGGGAAGACAGAATTAACCAAACCAGTCAGGCAGCGACAGGATTGCTGGTGGCTGCCTTATTATTAGCCCTGGTTTTTGCCAGTGCGATCGCCCAAGAATTTATCTATGCTTTAAAGCAATTAGAAATCGAACAAGCCAAATCCGAAAGTCTCCTGCTGAATATATTACCCAAAACCATCGCCGATCGCCTCAAAGAAGAAACCACCACCATTGCCGATCAGTTTACCGATGTCACCGTCTTATTTGCCGATATTGTCGGCTTTACCAATCTCTCCTCCCGCATTTCTCCCAAGGAACTCGTTACCCTCCTCAACGAAATTTTTTCAGAATTTGACCGCCTCGCCGATTTGCATGGCTTAGAAAAAATTAAAACCATTGGCGATGCTTATATGCTCGTAGGCGGACTGCCTGAACCCAAAGCCGACTGTGCCAAAGATGTCGCAGAAATGGCGCTGGATATGCAGAAGGCAATTCTCCAGTTTAATGAAAATCATCAGGAGAATATCAACATTAGAATTGGGATTAATACCGGCGCGGTTGTTGCAGGAGTAATCGGGCAGAAAAAATTTATTTATGACCTCTGGGGAGATGCGGTTAATATTGCTAGTCGGATGGAATCTCACGGTTTACCCGGTTCAATTCAAGTCAGCGATGATACTTATCAATTGTTAGAAAAATACTATGATTTTGAAGAACGCGGTTCCATTATGATTAAAGGAAAAGGAGAAATGAAAACTTATTTTCTCCTGGG
>CAYUEH010000230.1:0-8123 GCA_964442465.1 uncultured Laspinema sp.
ATCATTAGTGACAATCATACCCCCATCCCCATAAGCTCCCAAATTTTTGGACGGGAAGAAGGAATAAGCGCCTACATCTCCAATAGTCCCCGTAAATTTCCCCCGCAGTGACTCCCGCGTGGTTTCCTGACAATGACCATCACAAGAAGAACAAGTTCCCCAATATCTTGCCCCAAAAGATTGAGCGCAGTCTTCAATCACCTTTAAACCATGCTCTTGGGCAATTTCCATAATCTGCCCCATCGCTGCGGGTTGCCCATAGAGGTGAACAGGCATAATCGCCTTAGTCCGAGGGGTAATTTTCCCTTTAATCTCCTTGGGGTCAATATTGAAACTTTTGGGGTCAATATCCGCAAAAACAGGCTTTGCCCCCACATTGCTAATGGATTCTGCTGTGGCAAAAAAAGAAAAGGGCGTGGTAATCACCTCATCCCCTTCCCCAATTCCTAAAGCCCGCAAACCAATCACTAGGGCATCTGTACCCGAATTGACCCCGATCGCGTGCTTCACCCCCAAATACTCAGCCACTTCCTGCTCAAACAGCTTAACATCAGGCCCCATAATAAACTGGCCTGATTCTAAAACGCGGTTAATCGCCGCTTGCACTTCGTCTTTGATTTGCTCGTACTGGGGCTTGAGGTCTAAAACGGGAATTTTAATTTCAGTCATATACTCAGTTGTGGGTTTGAAATTGGATGATATAAATGAGGTGACATTTGTTCCCTTCTGCACGGGGGCAAGGTGCGTTTATCTCCGTGAAGACGGGGACGGGAATCACAGTAACGCACAAAGGATGAGAAAGGCTATATAAATCAAATAACTTTTGTTCAGGGGGTGCTGCCGCGAAGCGGATCCAGAGACGGGAATCGCCTTGCGGAGGGCGAGGCGATCGCTTTTCATCCAAACCTGGTAGGGTGGGCAAAATGCAAGCCCACCCTACTACTCAACCAAGAGAGGACACAGCATTGCTGTGTCCCTACGGGGAATTCTCTTGCAACCAGGAATCTAACTCCCCAAGAGATTGAAAATCCAACAAAGCCTCACCCAGAGACTCCAGTTCAGGAATCGACAGACTACGAAGCAAGGGAAACTTGTTCGGGACTCAGCGCCCCAAAACGGCGAGATATCTGACGCACAATCAGATTAACTTCTCCCTCTTGCTGCCCAATGTCCCGAACCTCCCGATAAAAACGAGTTTGGGTCACATCTGCTTCTCTGAGATCCAACATACTGCGTATCTCCTCAATGCTCAAATTATCAAATTTATTTACCAGTATAGCCTCGACCAAATCGAGGTATTTCTCAAAGTCTTTCTGGCTTTGGGTTTGGCTTAAAATCGATTTGGCGACCACAGCAGCCTTTCGCTTAGGCATCACCACCAGCTTCAGCAAGGACAAATTCGGACTGAGCTTTTCTACTGACAGTAAATCGTCTAGATACAACCGCGTGACTGAACTATCTAACACGCCTTGATAAGGAATTTTTGGCCCCAAGTCCAGACTGCGACTGCGTAGGATTAACAATCCCTGCCACGGTCTTGTAATTTTATATTGATGCAGGTAAACAAAGATTCCCGCGAAGTAGCGACCGTAAAATTCGGTGTCAGTCTTCATTTGGGCTTCGAGAAACACCAAGGGTAAGCTGACATCGTTGGCGATCGGGGTCAGCAAACCATCGAGACGGATTTCCTTTTCCTTCACCACGGGCGCACTATAGTCAAATTCGCAATCCGGGGGAATTCCCTGTAACAGTTCGGAAATCAGACTAGGCTGATTTAGAAAAATTCGGTAGAATAACTTATCGGTTTTCATCTGGCTAATTTTGGTCTAATAGTGACAGTTGGCACGGGAGCCAATTTTCGACAAATAACGAATCACAAATAACTAATAACCAACAATAAATGCCTAGGCGATTCGCCCCTAAGCGAGTGAAGCGAAGCTATCCCGGAGGGAATCGCCTTTCATCCAAACCAGGTAGGGTGGGCTTGCATTTTGCCCACCCTACTACTCAACCAAGAGAGGACACAGCAGTGCTGTGTCCCTACAGGGAATTCTGTTGCAACCAAGCGAAAAATCGAGAAACTACGCACTTGCGAAACTGGTCTTTTCATCAAGGCAACCATTCGGCAGAGAGAATTTCTGCTAAAGAATACGGGCAATTGTCTGGGAATATGTCTGGAGATAGCTGAGATTTCCGAATTGCATTCTTTCTAGCTTTTTGATAAATCTTATCTAGGACTTGGACACAATAGTTATAAAGAACTTTAGACTCAAATAGCAAATCTAATTCCAATCTAAAGTTATCAATTTCTGTTTCCCATCCCTTGCCAGACCACTCTTTTTCCGATTCCCAGTAATCATAAAGCAGCAGGTGAATTAAAAGCCTTAACAAATAACTTTCTACTTTATGTCTTTGCTCGTTTCCCAAAGCGGCTATTTCCTCAATTAAATGTTCCCAATCAACGTTTTCTAGCTCTCTATTTTGCAACTGCTTGAGAGTAATGTTTAACCATTCAGGATAATCTTGTTCATAAACTTGGGAAATAACATTTACTGATGGCATTTTCTTTCCTTCTTTGTCAAATATTTAGCAGAAGTTAAATTAATTGGGATCAAAAAAGTATCTAGATTCGGTCATTTCATCTCGCTTAAAGCGTCCGTTTCTAAGATTAAACGCTGTGCTTGCATGATTGACTCCGTTTGCTGCTGCTAATTCCTTCAGGCTAATTTTGGGCAAACCCTCTTGCCGCCATTGGGTGTAATCAAAGCGATCGATTTTCAATTCGGAAAAAATTCTGCATCTAAACTTTGTTCCCAAGTATAGGGGCAGGATTCGGGAAACTTTGTGTAGGATAAACTCGTTTCACGCACAGCGAGGTCTAGCCCATTTTGATAGGCTAAAGCAAGCACTTCTTGGAGATATGGTTTAAGGCTAGGATTCTCTTGTAAAAGAGTCAGAATTTCACGCCTTTGCTCTCGAACCGTCGCCAACCAACTATTTCCCCTTAATTCAGGCTGATACTGCCATTTGAGTAAATGTCCCAGCAAAATCCCCAAACGATTTCTCAGTTCCTGTCGTTCTCGTCTTCCCAAGGCGGCAATTTCCTCCAGCAAATTTGGCAGATCCAGCAGTTCCCATTGATGTTGTTTTAGGGCTTCAGCTTGGTGTTGTGTCCAAGCATAAAAGTCCGTCTCATAAAGATTCATCCCCATCACTCCTCTATAGAAACTACCTTAATCACAAGCGGGCGGGGAATCAAGCCAAAAGTCTTCACTCAAGACTGCCTCTAAAGAAAACGGACAAACTTCGGACAAACTTCGGGAAAATCCCCTCACCCCAGTGCTTCACCCTAATCTTTGTACAGACTGGGCTGACACTTGCTGATATCTCACCCCTTGGGAATCAATAGCCAAACCCTCTGCATCAAAATCTAATACATCCCCATAAGCACTCATCCAACCAATAATTTTCGCGGGAACCCCTGCCACCATTGCATAAGCAGGCACATCCTTAGTCACCACTGCACCCGCAGCCACAAAAGCACATTCATGGAGCGTTACCCCACAAACAATGGTGGCATTTGCCCCAATACTGGCCCCTCGCTGCACCAAAGTAGTGGCATAATCCTGGCTAGTATTCCGAGGGAACTCGCAACGGGGGGTCTTCACATTGGTAAACACCATACTCGGCCCACAAAACACATAATCCTCCAGAATCACCCCCTCATACAGAGAGACATTATTCTGAATCTTGCAATAATCCCCCACCGTCACATGGTTAGCCACAAAAACATTCTGGCCAAAAATACAGTGGCGCCCAATCTTCGCCTTGCCCATCACATGGGAAAAATGCCAAATTTTGCTGCCTTCACCAATCTCAGCCCCTTCATCCACATAAGCAGATTGATGAACAAAATAATTGCTCATACCACCACACTCTTCTCTACTTCATCTAAAGACACTGGGGAACCCCCGTTCTGCAACGATCGCTCGCTGGCCTCCAGAATTTTCAGCACTTTCAAAGCACTATGACCATCAGTCAGGGGTTGTTGACGAGTGGCAACGCACTCCAGAAAATGCTGACATTCCAGACGCAAGGGTTCTTTCTCTGCCAAAAATAAAGTAGTTTCTGCGGTTTGACGCGGAATAGGCAACCCCCCTTCCCACTCAATACCCTTATCATAAATTTTTAGCTTACCTTCCTTGGCCGTATCATCAAAAACCGCCATTTTGCGATCGCCAATCACCACCAGTTTTTGCTCCTTATAAGGATGCAGCCAACTGACAAAAATATGTGCCCTCACTTCCTGCTCAAACACCAAATTCGTCACCGTCACGTCAGCAATACCGGATTGCAGATAAGTCCCTCCCGATGCCGTCACCACCGTGGGTTCTGCTCCGATTAAGCTAGAAATAACCGCAATATCATGGGGAGCAAAACTCCAGAGAATATTTTCTTCCTGGCGAACTTTTCCCAAATTGAGACGATTGGAATAAATGTACAACAGCTTGCCCAACTCCTGCCGCTGCACCAAATCCTTCAACAAAGTCACAGCAGGGTGATATTCCAGAATATGCCCCACCATCAGAATAGAACCGCGACTCTGGGCAAGTTCCACCAATTCCTGTCCCTCTTTGTAGTGAAGGGCCAAGGGTTTTTCCACAAATACATCCTTGCCATGCAAAATCGCTTGCTTTACCTGAGCGTAATGCATCGCCGCTGGAGTAGCCAGGACAACGGCTTGAATCTCAGGATTGTTCAAGATTTCGTCAAAATCTTGAGTTACGCTAATTTCTGGATATAACTGAGCCTGAGCCTGAAGTGCCATCTCATTCTTATCGCAAAGCCAACGTAACGCTTTTAACTGAGCAAAATTGCGAACCAAATTTTTGCCCCAGTAACCGCAACCCACCACCGCCAATTGAATAGTTGTTTTCCCTGCACTCACAGTAATGTCACCTTTTCTTGATTGCAACTTAAATTGCGGGTCACCCCTCGGGTATCGAGTACCGCCTGAGCCTTTTCCACCACATCAAGATAATCTATTTTGCTATGGTCGGTGGCAATTATCACTAAATCCACATCACCGATCGCCCCTGGAGTCAGTTCCACGGATTCCAAATGATGCCCACTGACTTGAATCTCAGGAACGTAGGGGTCATAATAAGTCAGATTGACGCCATCTTTTAACAGCAACTCCATAATGGCAATGGCGGGAGACTCACGCCAATCGCTGATATCCTTCTTATAGGCAGCCCCAATCACCAAAACCTGCGATCGCGAGGGTGCTTTTCCAATCCGATTCAACACCCGCCCTACCTTCTCGCGCACAAACTCCGGCATTTTCCGGTTCACTTCCCCTGCCAGAGCAATAAAATGGGTCTCAAAATTATGCTCTTTGGCCTTCCATTCCAGGTAATGAGGGTCCAAGGGGATGCAGTTATGGACATACACCCCAGTAGTCGCGGCAAAAGTATGTGTTTCTGCGACTTCCACACTATAAACAGGAGTTTTGGCAGCAAAAGGCGTCACGGAGTGAATTTGAGCGACAGCATACAGTTGATTCACCTGTGGCCGTTTACTCGCAAGGTGACGTTTTCGACTTAATCGTAAACGAGCCAATTTCTGCGCCTTCTCTCCTAAAAACCAGCTTTCTAAACGGTCTAAATCCCTGTGGGATTTAAACCGTAATTGAGGTTTATCTTTTTTTCGATAGGGCGTGAGTCCTAATTCTTGCAGGAGCAAAATAACTTGTTCAAATAATTCGGGACTGCTACTAAAGAAACCTACTGTGCCGCTATTGTTTTCATAGGTCTGAACTACGCCATTTGTCCGATAAGTCTGCTGGCCACACCGGACATGAACATCACCATCTCCGCGAAATAATCCTTTTAAGACTTCCGTGCGAATCGCTTCACCCCCCGCCATAATTGGATCAGGAATTCTCATGGTGTAAGCATCAGTTCCTGTTCGGAGAATATCCCGGAAAAACCAAGCCAGAAGCCAACCTTTAACTTTCAGGGTTGTAGAATGCCACTGAGGGTCGTTGTACTCGCTACAACTTAAACCCAGTTCGGACAGCAAATCGCGGACATCTTGCAAGTATTCTCGCTCATCCCGATTGAAGGTAAAGCGCATCCGTAAATTCCCGGTTTTCTCTTCAGTAATACAGCCTTCACTCAAATAATACCCCAGCAATCGAGCCAGACTTTCGTTGACTGGAATCACCGCAGGAAAACTAGAAAAAGAAGGACCCCGGCCAGTGACAAGACTGAATTGCTCAGGGTTTCCGCGCAGATGGTCAGGCAGTTTTTTCCATGTACTTGAAGGGAGACTGTTGTCGCGCAGAACATCACGGGTTTTTTCATGAAGCAGTGGTTTGAGATAATCCTTGAGTTCCTCCCACCCTTGGGGATGTTTGACTCGTACTTTTTGAGCCAATTGTTCGGGTAAGAGGGGAATGACTTCAATGGACTCTGGTTCCTCTAAATCATCTGCTGTCGGTTGATGCACCAGGGGAACCATGTCTCCCGGGGTTAACGCGATCGCCTCTCGAACTTGCAAGCGATCCGCTTCATGAACAAGCATTGGGTGGCGATCGGTTACCGTCAGTTGACGGCGATCGCTCGTTTCAACTTTAACCAATGTCCCCTCATATTCTCTCGCAAATAAATAGCTAACGGGTTTCCATCCTTGTTCCCCCGTTTCTAAATTAATGGAGAGCACTTCGAGTCCTTCGGGTCGCAGAAAAGCGCCTCCGAGATGATAAAATACGCGCTCGCTGCGTTCTTGTACTCGTTGATAGAGGGCTTCTAGTGCAATCACCCCATTATCTTGATACCAGCGATAGCGGACCTGTTCTGTTCCCACGAGACAGTGACCCCCTACCCCAGGCCCCGGATAAAACGGCATAATCCCAAAAGGTTTCGTATTCGCCGCATCTAAGACTTCCCAAACATTCAACTCCAGGCGATCGCACAACAGCGCCAACTCATTCACCAAGGCAATATTCACCGCCCGAAACGTATTCTCAAACACCTTCACCAGTTCTGCTGCCTTAGCACTACTCACGGGCACGACAGTTTCTATGGTCTGCTCATAAAACAGGGTTGCCACCGCCAAAGAATGGGGGTCAGAAGCCCCAACCACTTTATTCGTATTCTTCGTGGTATAGCGCTGATTCCCCGGGTCCACCCGTTCCGGAGAATGGGCCAAAAAGAAATCTTGTCCCTGTTGCAAACCGCTGGTTTTCTCCAGCAGAGGTCGCATCACCTCATCAGTGGTTCCTGGATAAGTGGTTGATTCCAACGTCACAAGCTGCCCTGGTCTGAGCCGCTCAGAAATTTGTTCCGTAACGCTTTCGATATAACTTAAATTCGGGGTGAGATTCTTAGTCAGGGGGGTGGGGACGCAGATGACAATCACATCCATTTCTGCCACGCGGTCAAAACTTGAGACGGCTTGCAAATGACCGCTAGAGACCACCTGTTTTAATTCTTCATCTTGGACATCGCCAATATAATTATCCCCCTGATTGACTTGTTGAGCGCGCCTGGGGTTCTGCTCAATGCCCAGCACTCGAAAACCCACCTTGGCTTTTTCTACGGCAAAAGGCAAGCCCACATATCCCAGACCCACCACCCCCACAACAGCAGTGCGGTCTTTTATTTTTTCTTGCAGTGTCAGTAAGGCTGGAGGCGTTTGACTCATGTCGTTTGCAGTAATGATTTTTTTATGAGTAAATTTACTGGGTGGTGTTCCAGACAGGGGTTGCCTGAAAAGGTTCCTCTCTATAGGAGGCGATAGGAGGCGATAGGCCCTAGATTGTTTTAACTCTGGGGAGATTGCCTGGGGTGATAGAGAGGCGATCGCTTTCCAAGAGCTTATCATAACCGAGTGGGAACACCCGACGGGGGATCAATCCCCCGTCTAACAGCTAAAGTCGGTTGAAACCGACTGCTCATCTTATAGGGTGATGTCTTTAGTCGGTTTTTAACCGACTTTAGCTATGAGGCGGGGGTTTTAACCCCCGCCGGATGTTGCTGTCAGAGCAGAGTGAACGACCACACCCTAGGCGATCGCCCCCAAGCCAATCCCCAGGGTCTCTAAATCCCTATTCAGGG